>JAUVPY010000442.1 GCA_030598425.1 Anaerolineae bacterium | reverse complement strand
TTGCTGCGGGTGATAGGTGATCTAACGCTTTGGTGGACGGGACGCCAGTTAGGCGGGCTGCTCAACGCGGTGGCGATACTTCTGTTCCTGGTGAATACCGTACGGTTAGTTCGGGGCGCATCGGGCTCGGGCGGCGAAACCTGACCCCAGGCAATGCCTCCTTGCCGCCGAAGGTATAAGGCTAGAAGAGACTCTTTTGTCACCCCTTACGCGGTGGTTCATCAATCGTTGCTTTACCTCGCACCCTCTCCTGCTGAGTGCGTTCGCGCCAGCTCAAGCCCTATTCAGTATTGACTTGTGCACGTCCTCAGATATAATCTAGGGTGTCCAGACCCACTCGTGATGACGGGATACACGTTCCTGATCATTATTCCTCACCCCGGAGGCCTCGCATTCCTCAAATCCAAGACGCTCAAGCTATCACCCTTTGGCAAGCTCCGCCCAAGAATCTGGCATTGAAGGAGTTAGATTATGACGCAACCCAATCACTCTGATAAACCTCAGAACTCGATAGGATTTGCACGAGTTTTAATCATCGGACTGGTAGCCGTGCTTGTCGTGCTGGGGTTGGCTCTGGTGATCATGGCCATCGGCCAGTCGGCTGCTCCGGTTGAGACAGAGCGTGTGGACGTCCTGGCTAACAGCGATGACGAGTGCGTAGTCTGTCACCGCCGCACCACGCCGGGCATTGTGGAGCAATATGGACACAGCACTATGGCTGCTGCGGAAGTATCTTGCCAGGACTGTCACGAGGTCAAGGCCGATTATCCCGGCGCGGTGGAGCACGAAGGCACCTACGCGCTCAATCAGCCAACCACAGCCATGTGCCAGCGCTGTCACGCGGCCGAGGCGGCCCAGTTTAACCAGAGCCGGCACGGTCTACCGGCCTACGTTGCCTACGCGGGCACAGAGGGCCTGACGCCTGAACAGTTGGAGATGTACGAGGCCATCCCCGAGGGCGGCTTCGCCCCCGACAAAATGCGCAACGCGCTGCACGCTTTGGAGGGGCCCGCCATCACCCGCTTTGCCTGTGAGGAGTGCCACAACGTCGGCCAACCACAGGCCGACGGCTCGGTGGGCGAGTGCCAGAAGTGTCACCTGAGGCACGAGTTCAGTCTGGGGCAAGCACGCAAGCCGGAGACCTGCAATTACTGCCACATCGGGCCCGACCACCCGCAGTGGGAGATCTACCAGGAGTCGCCGCACGGTATCGCATATATGACGGGCGGCCATAACTGGCACTGGGAGGCCGAACCGGGCACACTGACGGTAAATGACTTTCCGGCTGCGACCTGCACCATCTGCCACATGAGCGGTTTCGGGTCCAGTGGCACCACTCACGACGTCGGGGACCGACTGACCTGGTACCTGTTCGCGCCGATCAGCGAACGGCGCCCGAGCTGGCAGGACAACCGAACGCGTATGCAAAACGTGTGCCGTGAGTGCCACAACGAGAATTTCATCGAAGCTTTCTACGAGGACGCCGACGCCGCCACCGAAGCCGTGAACGACTGGGTGGCGGAGAGCGACGAGATCGTGGCCCCCCTCAAAGAACAGGGACTGCTGACCGCCGAGCCTTTCGCCGAACCTATCGACTTCACCTACTTCGATCTATGGCACCACTGGGGGCGCACGGCCAAGTTCGGAGCCTGGATGCAGGGGCCGGACTACACTCAGTGGCACGGCGCTTACGAGGTGCTGCGTGAGCTGGCCGAATTACGCGAGATGGTTGCTGAGAAGCTGGAGAAGGCGGGAGCCGGAGAATAGGCATGTACCATCTGGCGACCGTATTCCCGCCGGTGCGACGCTTCCGGCTGCCGCTCTCACGCGACCAGCTCATGCTGCTGATGGCGGCCATCAACCTGATATTCCTGGGCATCGACATCTACCTGGCGCACAGCATCAGCGGAACCATTGTGCCCAATGAGTGGATACCGATCATCTTCGGTCCCGTGGGAGGACTCCTGCTGCTGGTGGCCGGGCTGCTTGCTACCAAGCGGCGGCCGCTGGCGACTGTGATTGCCAACATTGTATTCTTGTGCAGCATCGTGGTGGGGTTGCTGGGGGCCTATTTTCACCTGGTGCGAGCTGCCTTGCCGACAGCGCCGGTTGGCCAGCGGGTGAGCGTCAACCTGCTGGTGTGGGCGCCACCTATACTCGGCCCCCTCACCTTCTCCCTGGTGGGGGTGTTGGGGATCAGTGCCGCCTGGCTTGAAAATCCGCCGGACAGTGGTCGGTTGGCGTTGCTGGCTGGACGGCACGTCCAGCTACCCTTTAGCAAGACACGCGCCTATTTCTTCTGGGTTGGACTGGGCACTCTGGCGACCGTCATCAGCAGCGTGCTGGATCATGTCCGCACCAATTTCGAAAATCCCTGGTTGTGGGTTCCCGCCGCTGTCGGCGTTTTCGGCGTCGTGGTAGCCGTGACGTTAGGCGCCATCGAGCGACCAACCCGCGCCGATCTCATCACCTACACAGTCGCCATGCTGCTGCTGATAGTGGTTGGCGTGGTTGGTGCGCTGTTGCACGTCAATGCCAACCTCACCGCCGGGGGCACGGTTGTCCCTGAACGATTCATCCGAGGAGCGCCCTTCTTGGCCCCTCTGCTTTTCTCGAACGTGGGCGTCTTAGGATTGATCGCTCTGCTCGATCCGACCGAAAAGGCAGCGGAAAAGGCAATGCACGTCTGAGAGGTATTCAAGGACGCCCTCTACGGGCGCTTAATTTATGGGGTAGTGTGTGATATGTACGACGACTTTAGCGTGGACTACGACCGCTTCGTTGACTGGTCGGGGCGACTGGCGGTGGAACTCCCCTTCATTGAAGAGCAGTTGCGCGCAGTCGAGGTCCACAGCGCATTGGAGCCTGAACGTCCGTACAGGGTGCTGGATGTGGCTTGCGGCACGGGGATGCACGCCGTGGCGTTGGCCCGGCGGGGATACACGGTGGTAGGGGCCGACTTTAGCGCCGGGATGATCGAGCGGGCACGGGCCAACGCGGCTGCTGAAGAGGCGGACGTACGGTTTGTGGTAGCAGGCTTTGGGGATCTGGCGCAAGCGTTGGGCGGCCATGTGCCTCCGCTGGAAGAGCCAGGGAAGAGAAGGCCCAGCTCCGCGCAGGGCGGCACCGACTTTGACGCCATTCTGTGTCTGGGTAACTCGCTGCCCCACCTGCTTGACCGGGGTGAATTAGCAAGCGCATTGGTCGACCTGGCTGCTTGCCTGCGACCGGGGGGCTTGCTCTT
>JAUVPY010000090.1 GCA_030598425.1 Anaerolineae bacterium | reverse complement strand
GGTGGCGATGGTGATGATCCATGGCCGTGGTGCCACGGCGGAGAGTATACTCTCCCTGGCCGACGAACTGGCACAACCGGACTTCGCCTATCTGGCACCCCAGGCGGCGGGAAACACCTGGTATCCGAACCGTTTCATGGCCCCCATCGCCAGCAATGAGCCCTACCTCTCGTCGGCGCTGGCAGCGATTAACGAGGTGCTGGAGCGTCTGTCAGAAGCCGGGATCCCGCCCGAGCAGGCCATCTTGCTGGGCTTCTCGCAGGGTGCGTGTCTTGCCCTGGAGTTCGCAGCGCGCCACGCCCGACGCTACGGGGGCGTGGCCGGACTGAGCGGAGGGCTGATCGGGCCGGATGAAACAGCGCGTGACTATCCCGGCTCGTTGGCAGACACGCCCGTCTTTCTGGGCTGCAGCGACGTGGACTTTCACATCCCCAAGAAGCGCGTGCTTCACTCGGCCGATGTGTTTCGCGGTTTGGGTAGTGAAGTCACCGCCAGGCTCTATCCCAATATGGGCCATACGATCAATCAGGATGAGCTCGAAGCGGTGAGGCATATGATGATCACGGTAGCTGGGTAGGGGGGAGATTCCTGCAAGGAAGTTAGTTGATCCCTTCCCTCACGAAACGAGATCGTTCCCAGACTTCTGGATTAAGCAGTCGGGATGGTTTCTTGCCACTGAAAGCAAGCAGAAGATCATCTACCATCATCCGGCTGTGATGTCGAGGGATATCGATACTGGCACCCGCAAGATGGGGGCTCAGGACCACGTTATCCAGCTCGCGAAAGGGACTATCTTCAGGGATCGGCTCCTTAGGATAAACGTCCAGTGCCGCGCCAGCGATGCGACCGGCATTCAGGGCCTCGTACAAAGCGTCATAATCCGCCAAGGCTGCCCTGGCAGTATTAATGAAATACGCCGTGGGTTTCATGGCTTGGATTAGAGCAACGGAGAAGATTCCGGTTGTCTCCGGTGTTACTTTTGCGGTCATCGCCACAAAATCAGACACTCGGGCTAGTTCCTCTAGGCTGACCGGCTGCACTCCAATATCGTCCAGGACGGCGGTAGAGACGTAAGGGTCAAAGGTAATGACGTACATATCGAAAGCCTTAGCCCTGCGGGCAATTTCCCTGCCAATTGCACCGCATCCTACCAGCCCCAATACCTTCCCCGCCAGTTCGGGGCCTGGAAACCGGCTAAAAGGTGCCTTCGGATCCATACTCCACTCGGATGTAATATCCAATCTGTCCGGTGACTTGTCTTCGTACTGCACACGAGTCAGTTCCGAGGTGTAGCGGAGCAGGTGATGCACCTTGGGAATGTGACGGGTGACGCCAATCATAAGGCCAATTGTATATTCGGCGACGGAAATTGCGTTACGTCCGGGTGGATAGAGAACGGGCAACCCCAGCTCGGTCGCGGCGGCGATGTCCACGCTGGCTCCCGGCTCATTGCGGCAGCAACCCATCAGTCGCAAACTGGGGGCCGCCTCGAGAATCTCACGGGTGACAGTCTCATATTCCACGATAAAAACGTCGATATCAGCCAGTTCTCGTTGGAGTTCGTCCTCATTCAGCTTATTGCGGGTCACGCCATAGCCGGCAAAGCGCACCTCCTGGAGTATAGGCCCCAGGCGGTTTAGTTCGGCTTCCTCGAAGCGTGCCGTAATAAGCATTCGTACTGGCCTCATTCAACGCTCTCCTACGAGCTATAAAAGACTGTCTTTATGGCAGCCGCTCGGTCAAAGTCCTCACGCAGGCTTTCGTAGATGCTTCGGAAAACCTGGTACAACTCTTGATACAAGGAATGATTTTCCCAGTTAGGCTCATACCGGGCTCGAACTTGCACCATCTCGCGCAGCACGCGCCCGACATCGGGATAGAGCCCCAGTCCCATGCCCACCAACACAGCATCACCGAAAGGTGCGCCGACGGAGACCTGGGGCAAGAGTATTGGCAGACCCAAAACGTCGGCCTTGATCTGGTTCCAGAGATCACTGCGAGTCCCGCCACCAACCGAACGGATCTCGCCCAAGTCGGCTCCAGCCCGCCGAGCGACCTCTACGTTATGCCGGAGCGCGAAGGCAGTGCCCTCAAGGATTGCCCGGATCAAGGCCCCCCTCGGCGTGGCCAAGGTCAGGCCAAAGAATACGCCTCGCGCGTTGGTATGCCACAGCGGGGATCGCTCTCCCATCATATAAGGCAAGAAGATCACCCCGTTGCTGCCTGGTGCGACCTGGGCGGCTTGCATAGTTAACAGGTCGTAGGTGTCCAACCCTAACCGGGCGCCTGCGTTGACTTCGGCAATCCCGAATTGATCGCGATACCAGCGCAGGCTTGCGCCAGAAGCCACCATCGCGCCCAACAACAGATGGATCCCTGGCACGGCGTGATACATAGCTATGAAGGCCGGTTCCGTTACGCCGCCTCTGTTAGGTATAATGAGAACCGTGGAAGTCCCGGTCATCTCTGCCGCCACACCTGGGTCAACAGCACCTGACTCCACAGCGGCAGCCGCACTGTCCACGGTTCCTGCCATCACAGGTGTCCCTAAGGCCAAACCGGTCACTTCTGCGGCCTCGGAAGTGACCTCCCCCAGGATGTGATGTCCGGGATGGATTGGCGGGACCTGGCCGGGTTCCACGCCGCACGCCTCACATAACTCTGTCGACCACTGGCCCGTTTGCCAATCGAGGAGTTGTAGAAGAGAGGCGTGAGCGTTATCCATGGCGTACTTTCTGGTAAATCTGTAGCCAATATACCCGTTCGCCTGGACAAACATATGGGTCTCGGCAAACCGGTCAGGCTCGTGAGTTCGGAACCAGAGCAACTTGGGCGCCACATAGAATGGATCGGCACGGTTGCCGCTCACCCGTTCGATTGTGCGTTCACCCAACTGCTCTTGCAGTTTGACTGCCTCAGCCTCAGCCCGTCGATCCATCCAAATGAGAGCAGGGCGCAGGGGCCGGCCGGCACGGTTCAACGGGAGCATGGTAGGGGCCTGAGAGCTTATAGCCACTCCAGCTACTCGCTCACGGGCTTCAGGCACCTCAGCCAGGGCCTGGCGGACAGCCATGCACGCTGCTCGCCACCAGTCCTCAGGATCCTGCTCCGCCCATCCCGCATGCTTGTGTTGAATCCCATACTCAGACTGGCCTACTGCCTGCAGTCGGCCATCAAGTGTGAATAAAGCGGCTTTGGTACCGGTGGTCCCAACGTCCAGGCCTAGAAGCAGCTTGTCCAAGCCCACGCCCTCCTCGCCTTGTCGAAAAGGATATGACTGCTTACCTTCTTGGCTTTAATCAGCCACTGGCCGCAGGTGAACCTTCATCGTTCTTCCGGCAGCAAATTCCTGCAGAGCCGTAGGAAACTCCACCAGGGGCAGGGTATGACTTATCAGGGGGTCGACATCCACGACGCCCTCGACCAGCCACGCAATGGCGGGTTGGAAGGTATAGCAGAGAGCGAAGCTGCCGATGATGGTCCAATCGTACTGGAACACGTCGTACGGACTGAGGCTGATGCTTGCGCCCTTGGGCGCGACGCCGAATTGCAGGAACTGCCCCCTGCGTTTTAGGTAATTAAAGGCCTGCTCGATGACAGATGGTACCCCGGTGGCGTCCACGACGACGGAAAAGCCGTACGGGGCCAACTCGCGCAAGGCCTCACTCTGATCGGGGCCAGCCGCCACCGTAGCCGTGGCGCCCAACTGGCTGGCGAGAGCCAGGCGATCGGGCTGCTTTTCAACGGCCACGACTTGCGAAGCTCCACTATGACGTAAGGCCTGTACCAGCAGCAGCCCCATTGGGCCCGCGCCAAAGATCAGCACCTCGTCCCCCGGCCAGACGCGCAGGCGTTTGAGGGCATGGATGACGCAGGATACGGGCTCAACGAACGTGGCCTGAGCATCGGTCAGATTGTCGGGCACCTGATAGCAAGCGCGGGCAGGCACCGGTACATACTCTGCAAAACTACCCTGGCGCGTGATGCCCACCCCTTGCCAGTTGAGGCAGTGGTTGGCCTGCTCGTTGCGGCAGAAGTAACAATGGCCGCAGTACAGATTGGGGTCCACGGTCACCCGATCGCCCGGTTTGAAACCGGTGACCTCTTCCCCCACTTCGGCAATGACGCCGGCAAACTCGTGGCCAGGGATCACCGGGAAATCAGACATGTACTCGTTGCGGTAGATGTGCAAATCGGTCCCGCAAAGACCGGAAGCCGCCACCTGGACGACTACCTCGTCTCGCCCGCAGGTGGGATCGGGAACTTGTTCCACACGAACAGTTTCTGGTGTCGGAAAAACCACAGCTTGCATAATTCATCACTCCATATTGGTGTGCCGTCGACGCATCTCTTCGGCGCTCTGGCCTAGAGATGTCTGCAACCGGGGCACTAATGCGTCAAACAGAATCCACAGTGCCTGCTCGAAGGCAGATCCCATCGCCTGCGTCGAACTGCTTTGTTCATCTTCTGCCATCGTTTGGGCGGGAAGGTAGACCAGCAAGTCAGCCTGTTGGGGCAATGACGCGTGGGGCTGGGCTGTCAACATAGCGATGCGCCCCCCAGCCTGGCGGGCGACCCCGGTTAGTGCTTGGACCGTGGAGAGGTAACCTGGCCCACAACTAACCAGGAAAAGATCGCCGGGGCCGATGGGTGGCGTGGTCATATCACCCACCACAGCCACGTCGAGGCCCAGGTGCATGAGCCGCATGGCAAAACCACGCATGACCAGGCCCTCCCGCCCCAGACCATAAACGATGATGTGACGGGCACCCGTGATTGCGTCGCACAGATCATCGATTTCAGTCTCGCTTACCTGGCTCAGCACTCTGTCGATTTCCCTCAGGATTTGCCGAGCTATCTCATAGGTCGTCACCCTACCCTCCTCACCAGGCACAGTAGCCACCATCAATGACCATATCATGGCCAGTCATAAAGTCCGAGGCCTCCGATGCCAGATAGACCACTGCGCCCTGCAGGTCGGTTACTTCGACCATTTCTCCCATAGGGATCATTCCCATCCACGTCGGCATGACCTTTTGGCCCTCGGGCGTCTGTAATAAGTCGTCCACCAACTTGGTGCGCGTGTAGCCAGGACTGATGCTGTTGACTCGCACCCCACGAGACGCCCATTCTGCAGCCAGGCTGCGGGTCAGATGGAGGACACCGGCCTTGGAAGTGTTGTAGGCCACCTGATTTTGAGGGGTATTGACAATGTGCCCTGACATCGAGGCGGTGTTGATGATCTTGCCATACCCGGCTTCCAACATCACCCGCCCTTCGGCTTGGGCACACAGGAATACCCCATTCAGGTTTACATCCAGCACCCTATTCCACTCGTCCTCAGAAATCGTTTCGGCATCAGCCCAGAGACCGATTCCAGCGTTGTTGACACCAATAGTCAACCGGCCCCAGTGACCCAGTATTGTGTCGATCATCCCTTGTACCTGATCAGACTTGGTCACATCGGCAGTGACAGCCAAAGTGTCAATCCCTTTTTTCGTCAACTCATCGGCGACTGTTTCGGCGCGTTCAGTGACCATATCGACAACCGCTACGGCTGCGCCAGCTTCACCCAACGCGTGAGCATAGCCGCGCCCGATCCCCTGACCGCCGCCTGTGACCAATGCAACGCGGCCGTCAAGGCGAAAGCGATCCAGAATAGGCTTTGCCTCCAACACTTTGTCAGTCATGGATGATCTTCCTTTCTGTGATTGCTCAAGTGGTGTGGGTATGTGAACTTGTAGGAACCCAGGATTTTGCATGCAAAACCCGGGGGCCTGAATATCTCCGGAGTAGTCACTCCATTACGATGCACACTTTTCCACTTTGGCCCTCGTCGGCAATGCGGTAAGCTTCCACGGCCTCTTCCAGAGGGAAACGATGGGTCACGGTGATTTCGGGCTTCAAATCCCATTCTACCAGTTTCTCGACCAGATCTTCCATATGCCCCAGGCTCGTGACCCATGAGCCATAGATACTAATCTGGTTGTGGATGATGATTTGACTGATGTCAAAATCCACGTTGTTACCCTCACCCACCATCGCGCAGCGCCCCCAGCGCCGCGTGCCTTGTAGGGCCAGGAGTCGTCCTGCGGGCGAGCCGGAGCAGTCTATCGAGGCTTCACAGCCCAGACTGCCGGTCAGGTCCTTGATCTTTCCCAGTGCCTTTTCGTCGGCCAGAATCCCGTAGTCTATGGCACCCGCCTTCTGGGCAACCTCCAGGCGCGATGCGGAGATATCCACGCCAATCGCCTTGGTAGCGCCCATGGCTTTGGCCACCAGCCCGGCTGCCATTCCGACCGGTCCCACACCCGTGATCAGAAGCCTGTCTTCGCCAGATACGCGGATCCGGCTCAACGCTTCGTAGACAGTGCCAAATCCACAGGCGATCAGAGCCCCATCTACATAGCTCAAGCTATCTGGCAGAGCGACACAGGTGTTCTCCTCAGCCAGGAGGTAGTCGGCGTGGCCCCCGTCTCGCTGCCATCCATAGGCGGCCCGCAGGGGAGAGGTGCAACTGATCATGTACCCGTCGCGGCAATCGTTACAAACACCACACCCACTGATATGGTAGATGATGACCCGATCCCCTTCCTTGAAACGATTGCAGCCCGGACCGACCTTAACAATCTGCCCACATGGCTCGTGTCCGGCGATCACGTTCTGGTAAGCCTCGGGACCGTGTCCCAGATGTTCCCGATAGATGGCTCGAATATCGCTCCCGCAAATAGACGATGCTTTCATCTTCACCAGAACCTGACCGTGGCCAGGTTCGGGAACAGGGACTTCGCGAAACACCACCCGACGCTCGCCGGGCAAAATGATACCTTTCACCGCTTCCTCCGTTGTGTGTTTGATCTCTTCAGAGTTCTGGGTAATCGTGCAATGGCTTAACAGAATACCAATTTACCCCGGCAATTCGATCTGGGCCTTGACCGAAGTGGGCGGCAGCTTAGTAGCGTAATCTAAAGCCTTGATGCCGTTCTCAAACTCAAACTTGTCGGTGATCAAGGGCTTAAGATCAATCTTGCCGCTGCCCATCAATGCCAAGGACCGGGGATAAACGTGGGCATAGCGGAAGATATGCTCGACGCGAGCCTCCTTGATCTGCGCAGCGACGACATCGTAGGGCACCGGTGCACCGGGCATGCCGATGAGCACGACTCGGCCGGCCGGGCATAGCAACTCGAAGATGTTCTCAAATACCTGGCTGCTACCGCTAGCCTCGAAGACGATATCCGCGCCCCAACCCTCTGTTAGGTCAGAGACAACTTCAGCCAGGCTCTGCTCGGTCACGTTGACGGGGGTGATTGGTCCCAGCGTCGCAACCAGGTCCAGCTTTGGTTGCACCACATCGGAGATGACAATCTGGCTACAGCCCCCGGCCAGGGCCGCGAGAGCCGTGACCACCCCGATGGTCCCTGCCCCGATAACTACCGCCAGGTCGCCAGGCTTGATCTGTGCTTTGTTGGCCGCGTGCATCCCGATGGCCAGTGGCTCGACCATAGCGCCTTCAGCAAAACTCACATTATCCGGCAGCTTGAAGGTGAAGTTGGCCGGATGGACGACGGTTGGCCGCAAAACACCATGTACCGGTGGTGTGGCCCAGAAGCGCACGGCCGGGTCGAGGTTGTACATCCCCAGCCGCGTGGCCCTGCTGTTCGGGTCAGGGATGCCCGGCTCCATGCATACCCGATCGCCAACCTTGAGGTTCGTCACCTCACCCCCAACTTCAACCACGGTCCCCGATGCTTCATGGCCCAGCACCATGGGCTCCTCCACCACGAAGGGCCCAATCCGTCCATGCTGGTAGTAGTGGACGTCACTGCCACAGATGCCGACGTTGCGGATAGCGATCTGTACGTCGTGCGGGCCGACGGTCTCCTCAATATCAATGTCTCGTAGAGAAAGCTCTCCGGTTCGTTCCAAGACTAGCGCTTCCATAGCTATCTCCTTTACTGTGAGTCTGCCTCAGCGATTCAGAAGAGGCTCCAAAAGAAAAACCAGGCTACGACGGAGGCCATCAGCGGGGGTTGTGTGCCTGGTCGCATTCAAATTGCACTTACAGATACCCAGGCCTTGGTGTCTGCCCCTATCCCCGGCGAATGATGGCTACCGCAAGCATCAAGCTAAGGAGTGTTGCTATCCAGAGAGGGAGAAATGCTTCGAAGAAGCGCATCCACACCAGATGGATCGCCACAAAGCAGACAACACTGATGAAGACACGATCGAAGGTGTTGGTCGTAATGGGCAGGAATCCCTGGCGGCCTGTGTGCCTGACGGGTGTGGTAACAGCATCCTGGGCAGCAGCGATGTCG
>JAUVPY010000057.1 GCA_030598425.1 Anaerolineae bacterium | reverse complement strand
TCGGCCCGCGCGCCATCCGGTTGCGGAAAATCCAGGCGAGCAGGCCGTCCTTCTTGCCACGCCTGGCGACAGCGTTCGACTAGCACTTCGCCGTTGAGCGTGCGGGTTTCGCACATAGCAACGATGGCTGGAGAAGGCCCTTCGGCCAGGGAAGCGGTCCATTCTGTTTCGATCTCCGCAAATTCTGGGGGAGGGCCTTCTACAATGGTTATATAGGCTGCTTCATCTCTTTTCGGTTGTTCTTCATATTCCATTTGAACTTCACCTGTTATTTCGTGTTGATGTCTGCCCGGCTACCCAAATAGCCACGCTCATAGAACCAGACCAAGGCGTCGTATACGGATTCTGCGAAGGGACGGGTGGTAAGGCCTAGCTCGGCGCGGGCTTTGCCTGTATCGAGGGGCTGAAAACAGCGAATCGCCTGGAGCATATCGGCTCCCAGAATGCCCAATTGACCCGCCGCAGAGCCGGTCAGTTCGACTAATCTTGATGGCAGGCGCATCCACGGCGGCCTTCGTCCAGATTGCTGAGCCATAGTCGCCAACATGTGGTGGAAGCTCATATTCTCGTCGCCGATGATGTAACGTTCGCCGGTCCGACCGCGTTCCACGGCAGCCACGTGCGCCGCTGCCACGTCTCGCACGTCCACCACGTTGATCTGGCCGTCGGGGTAGAAGGGCAGTAGTCCTCGCGCCACATTGATGACCAGCCGGCCGCTGGTCGGCTTCACGTCTCCAGGCCCAAACACAGCGGTTGGGCACAAGGCCACCACCGGCAGTCCGGACTCCAGAGCAGTTTGCTCCATTACAATTTTGATGTCAAAGTACGGGGCTTTCACGCTGCCCAGTTGGTATACGTCGTTCTCGTTCGCCAGGCGGCCTGGTTCCGATGGAGGGCCGATGGTGCTGAGCGCACTGGTGTAGACCAGCAGGTCTGGTTTGGCCTGGCGAAAAGCCAGCAACACTCCTTCCATCTGGGTCTGCGCGCGTCGCACCTGACGGGCCGGGTCGCGGGTGGTGGTCGGATAATAACCCGCCGCGTGGAAAACCACGTCGCAGCCAAGCATCGCCTCGGCGATGGTGCTGGCATCTATCAAATTGGCCTGATACCACTCAATCTCGGCCTTCTCAGCCAGGTCACCGATCGCGCCGTCCCGCCGGTCGTCGCGGCGCATAGCGCGCACCTGCCAACCTTGCGCCACCGCTGCTCGCGCAATGGCCCCTCCAATGAAGCCAGTAGCGCCGATGACTAGGGCTTTCACGATACACAGTCCATCATTCGATAATCAGCTCTTGGGGCATCAATGGGCACGTACCTGGTCTTGTTTAGAACCTAGACCCGTATCGGCGATTCCATCTCCATACCGTTGATCAAGATATCGGTGAGTTCTTCCCTCGGCCCCTCGCCATAGAGGGCCACAGACCCGTGGCCGGGCAGAATAGCTATGACTACTTTTTCTAGCGGTCCCGGTTGCTTGAAGGCCTGGGACCTGAAGACAGCCGACAGCAGTTGCAGTTCTGCTGGACGCACGCCGCACGGGAAGTCGATCGGTGGAAAGCGTTCTTCGTTCGGATAAACAAGCTCCACCATAGCTGGGTCTTTTAGGGAACCTGTCTTAGGTTGCCGGTGGAAGTGCTCCATGGCCGTTGCCTTTGCTTCCAGACCGACGGGGAGGACATCGATTCGGTCGTGTTCGGCAAAGTGGCTCTTGAGAAAACTCATAAAGCCGTCCAAACTGTCTATCAGCCCAGCATTGATCAGCGCACCAGCCAGATACACCAGCCCATTTTCGTGAGTCTCAATTGAGGGATCGTTGAACGTGATAGGACAGCCGCGCGGGAGGGCCCGAACATAACCGTCCCACGTCAATTGACTGATGGGGATGATCTGACCAGCCGTAGGGTCGGGGCTGACGTTGATCTTCCCGCCACCAGTGCTCGTCACCGCCATCACGCGCAACGTCGGGTCAAGCTGGCTTCGCATACCTTCACCCAGCGCACCTCGCTCCAAGAAGCGTAACACATCTCGCGCCTGTCTGTCCGTACCATAGTGATCCAAGATCACCTTGTCTTCAATGATACCCGCTGCTCCCAGGGCGCGTCCCGCTTGAGCGATATCTCGGTGGACGGGTGATTGGCTCCAGTCGTCCCAGGACATAGATGTTTCATCCTCGCCCGCGAATTTGTTTATTTTATCGGCGCCAGCGTGAGCCTGCACACGCAGTGCCAGGTTGTTCAAGATATCTTCTTCTTGGCCTGTAAGCAGGCTGTGGTTACCGGCCATACTGGCCCAGAGCGCTCTTTTCACCCTGGTTCCATCCAGGTCGCCTTCCACGAGAATACCAAGATGACAGGCCTTCTTGACTAGCTGTCCACGCGCGAGTTCGAACAGGTCAGTATCTGGAATGCTTTCAACTGCGGTGATCGTTAAGACCGTGCCGCGCGGCTTGGTCAGCCGGCCGAATACTGCTGAAGGTCTTATTTCTTCCCGCAGATTCGCTCCGAAGCCGATGCCGAGATGGACCACAGTCCCCAGTTCTGTCTCCTCTCCTGGCACTTGAACGAAATTACACCCCTGGGACCGGAGTCTCTGCTGGATTGAGCGGAGCACGTGTAGCTGAAGATAATTGGCAGGATTCATACCAACCCAGATATTGAGTGGACGTGGTTGCCAGATATATTTCTCGGGTAGGCTATCTTCCGAAACAGGCGTAGAGCTGACACTTTCAGCGTGCGTTGTGACGTTGTACGTAACCACTATACTTACCTCCGTGAGTCTTCCTTTGCTGGCATTTTTCACTTACTCTAATGTGTAATCAAATACTACTTTAATCGTTCCGTTGCGTTTGTTCAATGCGGTACTCACTGCCTGACGCCATTGACTTAAAGGAAAGCGGTGAGTGATGAGACCATCCGCCGTCAATTTACCCTGACGCATTAACTCAATCACCAGATCGTACGTGGGCCGCATTTGCCCCTCCCACGACTCGGCGCCGTGGGCATAGATACCGATAAGGTCCACTTCCTGATACCAAATTGGGTTGAGATCCAGCTTAAGAGGGGCCAGCTTGACACCCGCCAACACCACCGCGCCGCCAGCCCGTGTCCAGCGCAGACAATCTTGCAGAGTCTTGGCTGAGCCGACACAATCGTAGATTACGTCGAAGCCACCCAGCAGCATGCGGTTGCCGAACATTCCCTCGTATAGCTTTGCACCAGTGATGCGGGCCGTTGCCAGGTAGCCATCCTCATCTGTCACTACCTCGTCCGCTCCCAGGCGATGGGCCGTTTCGGCCTGGTGCTGGTGGCGGGCGATGACCGTGATATGGCATTCAGGGGACACGGCGCGAAGGCACTGCAGCGTGTTAAGCCCTACGCTGCCGCTGCCAAGGATCAGAGCGCGCTGACCGGGTCCCGGTTTACGGCGCAGAACCGTCCGTAGCCCCGTACTGATGGGTTCGATCATCATGGCCTGGTCATCTGTCGGATCATCGGAGATTGGGTAAATCTCGGTCTCGTGGGCGGTGAAGCCATCACCCCAACCCCCGCCAATCCCGCGCGGCCCGATCCCCGCCGAGGCGTTTTCACAGCGTATGTAGTTGCCCTCGGCGCAGTGCGGACAGGGCGGATCAATCTCCTGACTCAGACAATTCGGCCCCTGGAAACGAGTGTCCATTATCACCCGGTCACCCACTCTCACCCGCGTCACCTCAGGGCCGACCTCTTTCACGACGCCGAGCGCTTCGTGTCCGAGGTAGAGGCGCTGGTAGCCCGGCAGGGCAATGGGCGCGATCGAAGGATCAGCGTCCACGAAGAGCAGTGATAGGTCGCTGGCACAAATGCCGCATTGCTTGTTCTCAACTCGCACCCAGCGGGGGCCAGGCAAGTCGGGTTCCGGCAGGTCTTCATAACGAGATATGGATAGAGGACTGAAGACAACACCGGGCCAGATTGGCTTGAGGACTTTGACTAAGAGAGCTTTAGGGATATTCTTGTCAACGTAAATAGCACGCATTTCTCACTTGCCGACTACTTATTACCTAACCACTTCCCACCTGCCACCTGCTACCTGCCGCCTGCTACTTGATTCTCAAACCGCACGGATGATTCTCACGATCGCCTGGATCGCCCGCCGCAGGCGAACTGGGTCGGCGATGAAATCGGGCTCGTCGCGATAGAGCATGGCGTCGGGTTTGCGACGCACCACACGCAAGTGGGCGTTGATCTCGAGTTGGGCCGCGTTGACGCCGCATTGCTCCCACACGAAGCGAGTCACGGTCCGCTGCCGGGCGCCTCCTTTGAAGAGACGGTTCACCCACAGCCGGTCCAGCGAGCGACGGTGATCCCGCACAAAACCCTGCCATTCGAGACGTCGAATGATGGTAGCCTCGAAATCAGGGCAGGTGAGGCCGCTCATAGTGCCCAATTCTATGCCGAAATCTCGTCCGCGCCGTGCACCGTGCAGGTCGAGAACCAACTCGATATCGTGCTCTGCCAGCAGGCGAGCCAACGTCCGCTTATAATCGGTGTCGTCTTCGAAGTTAGGATCGGGTCGGATGCGCCGCACTGTATAGAGGGCGTGCGCACCCGTCTCTTCGGCCAGCAGGTGAGCCAGCGCTGCGGTGTATTCGTCTTCGCCCTTCCACCCGCCGTGACGCCAGTGTAACGCGCCGTGCGGGGCCGAGATGAGCACAGACCGCGTGCCCGGCAGGTATCGAAAGGCAGGCTGACCTCTTAATGGGGCGTCCCGATAACGAACCTGTGTTTCCTCAAATTCCTTTAATTTCCATATCCAATCACTCTCCAGCTTTCGTTCGTCGCGCGAGCTTCGAGGAGCCGGGGAGTCAGAAAAAAGAGATTGGGAATCTGGCAGCAAAAAAATGGAACACCCACCTTTGTATATGCTATACTACCACATATGGTGATAGACTCAAAGTGGACAGCTTTGTGCTGAGTGCCCAATTGAGTACAGACACGGAGGTCTTGTTGGCAAGGTCGCCAAATCTCCGGGCGGAAACGCAGCCTATGTGCAGCAGAGCGTTCTTGGATGTGCCTTTTACCGCCTATGCCAAAGTCAGAGAATTCTACTCCACGCTGCCGAAGGTGGCAAATGCACCCTCCGACAGAAGAGCGCTTTACAATTCAGGAGATTCCGAGTATAATGCAATCAAGTCCAGTTCTTCTGTAATACGTTACGCGGAAAGAGATGGAAATGAGGTTAGTTCAGGTTATGATCTTTATGATGCGCGCGATGCGCGTTATGATGATGCGCGCGATGCGCGATACGATGATGCGCTACACCTGCTGGCGCGGCTATCCAGCCTATGCCAGGAGTTACTGACTCCTGGCCAAATGGCTCTGAGCCGCGCCGCTAGCGCGGCTTTTTGTTTGGTATCCGCGGGGAGTGTGGTACAATCTGAATCTTGGGAAAAGAGAAAGAGGAGAAGACCCCATGGCAGCGAAAATCCTGGTTTGTACTGCCTGGCCTTATGCCAACGGCGACCTACACATCGGACATCTGGCTGGCTCATACCTGCCGCCTGACATCTTCGCCCGCTACAACCGGTTAGCTGGCAACGATGTACTGATGGTCTCCGGGTCTGACTCGCACGGTACGCCTATCACGGTTCGTGCCGATGCCGAGGGAGTCGGCCCGCGCGAGGTCTTTGAGCGTTTCCACGCGCGTTTCCTGGACACGTTCCAGCAAATTGGCGTCAGCTATGATCTGTTCACCCACACCGACACCGAAAATCACCATCGCATCGCCCAGGATATCTTCTTGGGCTGCTTAAACAACGGTTACTTATACAAGGAAACCCAGCAGCAGCTCTATTCGGAGACAGAGGGACGGTTCTTGCCCGATCGTTACGTAGAAGGCATCTGCCCAAATTGTGGCTTCGACGGTGCTCGAGGCGATCAATGCGACAACTGCGGTAAGCTCCTGGATGCTACCGAACTCATTAATCCTCGCAGCAAATCCGACGGTTCCACCCCGGTTGTTCGCGAGACCGAACACTTCTTCCTGGACTTACCCAAGCTCACGGATCGGCTTTTGGCATATCTGGACGAAAGCAAAGACCACTGGCGGCCTACCGTCATCAACTTCTCGCGGGGCTACCTCAGGGAGGGGCTCAAGGGCCGCCCCATCACCCGTGACATCGAGTGGGGCATCCGGCTGCCACTGGAAGGATATGACAAAAAACGGATATATGTCTGGTTCGAGGCGGTGATGGGCTATTTCACAGCCAGTGTCGAGTGGGCTCAAAACGTTGGTCAGTCCGAAAAGTGGAAAGAATGGTGGTATGACCCAGCCGCCAGGACGTACTACTTTATGGGCAAGGACAACATCCCCTTCCATACCATCATCTGGCCGGGTGAACTGATGGCCGTCGAGCGTCTCTACGAAGACGATCCGGCCAAGACCTTGAATCTACCCTACGACGTGCCTGCCAATGAGTATCTGAATATGGAGAGCCAAAAGCTGTCCACCAGTCGCAACTGGGCTATCTGGGCCCCTGATCTGCTCGAGCGCTACGATCCCGATCCGATCCGCTATTGCTTGACCGCCATCGCGCCCGAAACGCGGGACACCGACTTCACCTGGGCTGACTTCATCCGCCGCAACAACGACGAACTGGTCGCTGCCTGGGGCAACTTGGTTAACCGGATGCTGAGCTTTGCCTACAAGAACTACGAGGGACGCGTCCCTCAGCCTGGTGACTTGGACGACTTGGATCGTGACATTCTGGCCAAAGCCGAGAATGGCTTCCAATCGGTGGGCGAGTTGATCGAAGCCGTCCAGCTGAGAGCTGCTTTGGAAGAGGCGATGAGTATTGCCCGGGCGGCCAATGGGTACCTGGATCAGAAAGCGCCGTGGTTCCAATTCAAGGAAGACCGGGCGGCGGCGGCCACCACCGTTTACGTTATTCTACGCGTCATTGACAATCTGAAGGTGCTGTTTGCGCCTTTCCTGCCCTACACTAGCCAGCGACTGCATGAGACGCTGGGCTACCAGGGCCAGCTCTTTGGCCGGCAATACACGCAAACCTTCGACGAGGCTGAAAAAACTCACGTGGCCTTGTGTTACGACGATAGCCAGGCAACTGGCAGGTGGGAACCCGTCCAATTGCCGGCTGGTCAAAGACTACAACGCCCGTCGCCCCTCTTCAAGAAGTTGGACGAGGACATCGCGGAGCAAGAATTGGCGCGCTTGATGGGGGATTCATAAGCTCGAAACCAGGTGGGCTATTCCTACAAACAAATCGTCTACCCCGACACCGCTGGCGCAACTCGTCTCTACATAGCCGTAGCAACGCCGTTTAGCCCACCGGTGCGCCGCGCTTTGAGGGATCACTCGTTCGTGCTTCAGATCCGTCTTGTTGCCGACAACCACGATTTGTGCTTTGGGGACGCGCTGGGTAACCTCTTTTTCCCACAAAGGTAGTTCTTCCCAACTCTCCGGGTCGGTAGTGTCGAAGACTATAACTACAACCTTCGCCCCGCGATAAAAGCCGTCGCGCACGACGCGAAACCGCCGCTGGCCAGCGAGGTCCCAGATCACCAGGCGGATCATTTCGTCGCCCAAATCCACTTCGCGGCTGGCGAAGTCGGCTCCGATAGTCACGCTATACGAACGGTTGAACTGCCCGGCCACGTAGCGGTGCAGCAGACTGCTCTTGCCTACCCCCCCATTGCCAGCTATCACGATCTTGAATGTTCGCATCTCAACACCTGCGTTGTTAAGGGACAGTCTCTGCTCTTTTATTACTATATCTGAGTTTTGCTTTGATGTCCATCGCACTTTGCTCCTAGTGCAGAAACGTCGTATTGTACGTAGGTCAAGTGCAACGCACCTCTCTTCATCAGGTGCGTTGCACTTTGCCCAAAACGATTCCCCGGATTTGACGTTTGGCCCAAATTGCGGTATTATCTCTTTAGCACTCTGGGTGCTAGAGTGCTAAGACTATTCTTATGTGCGAAGCTACTATTTTTAACACTGAATGAGGAGGTTAAGTTTCAATGTCACTCAATCTCAGACCGCTGGGTGATCGGCTGATTGTTGAGCCCATCGAGCAGGAGGACACGACTGCGTCAGGCATCATCCTCCCGGAGACCGCCAAGGAAAAGCCGCAGCAAGGCAAGGTGCTTGCGGCAGGCCCCGGACGTCGCGATGACGATGGCAAGCGTATCGAGATGGACGTGCAGGAGGGAGATACCGTCCTGTATGCCAAGTACGCTGGCACCGAGGTCAAGCTGGACGACACGAAGTACCTGATTTTCAAAGAAACTGACGTTTTGGCTATCGTCGAGTGACGTGGCCCACATTTGATATCTGATTAAGGAGCAATGATATAATGGCAAAGCAACTAGTCTTTGAGGAAGATGCACGCCGCCGGTTGAAGGTCGGCATCGACACCATGGCCAAGGCCGTGTCCACCACCCTGGGCCCCAAGGGGCGCAACGTGGCGCTGGACAAGAAGTGGGGCGCACCGACCATCACCCACGACGGGGTGACGGTGGCCAAGGAGATCGAGCTGGAGGACCCGTATGAGAATATGGGGGCCCAGTTGCTGAAGGAAGCGGCGACCAAGACCAACGACATCGCCGGCGACGGGACGACCACAGCCACGGTGCTGGCCCACGCGTTGGTGAACGAGGGTCTGAAGAACGTGGCGGCTGGCGCCAACCCGATGCTGCTGAAGCGTGGCATCGAGAAGGCGACGGCGGCGGTGGCGGACGCGATCCGGGAGATGTCGATCGACATCAGCACCAGGGACGAGATCGCCAGTGTGGCGTCGATCTCGGCGCAGGATCAGGAGATCGGTGATCTGATCGCCGAGGTGATGGACAAGGTGGGCAAGGACGGGGTGATCACCGTCGAGGAGAGCAAGGGGTTGGCCTTCGAGACCGAGTACGTCGAGGGTATGCAGTTCGACCGGGGCTACATCTCGCCCTACTTCATCACCAACCCGGAGTCGATGGAAGCGGTGTCGGAAGAGCCGGCCATACTGATCAACGAGAAGAAGATCAGCGCGGCGACGGACATCGTGCCCTTGCTGGAGAAGCTGGTGCAGACCGGGAAGCGGGAGCTGGTGATCATCGCCGAGGACGTGGACGGCGAAGCGCTGGCGACGTTGGTCCTCAACAAGCTGCGCGGGACGTTCAACGTGCTGGCAGTGAAGGCGCCGGGCTTCGGCGATCGGCGCAAGGCGATGTTGCAGGACATCGCGATTTTGACGGGCGGCACGGTGATCAGCGAGGAGACAGGCCGCAAGCTCGAGACGGCGACGTTGACCGATCTGGGCCGCTGCGACAAGGTGGTGTCCAACAAAGACGACACGACCATCGTCGGTGGGGTTGGCACTGAGGAAGCGATCACAGGCCGGATCAACCAGATCAAGGCCGAGATCGAGCAGAGCGATTCAGAATTCGATCGAGAGAAGCTTCAGGAGCGGTTGGCCAAGTTGTCGGGCGGCGTTGCCGTCATCAGGGTCGGGGCGGCCACCGAGACGGAGCTGAAAGAGAAGAAGCACCGGATCGAAGACGCGCTGTCGGCGAC
>JAUVPY010000075.1 GCA_030598425.1 Anaerolineae bacterium | reverse complement strand
GGATGAGATGTCCACCGACCATGCCGCCGCCGCCGATACCAGTGCCAACGGTCAGGTAGAGGAAGGTGTCCAACCCTTGCGCAGCACCCCAGCAGTGCTCGCCCAGGGCAGCGCCGTTGACGTCAGTGTCGAAGCCCACCGGCAGTCCCAGCGCCCGCTCCAGAGAGCCGGCGAAGTCAGTGTATGACCAGCCCGGTTTGACCGTCTCCATGACATAGCCAAAGGTGGATGATTCTGAGTTCAGGTCCACCGGACCGAAAGAGGCAACGCCAATAGCAACCAACGGCGCGGCTTGCGCCTGTTCCTGAAAGAAGGTGATAGCACGCTCCAGCATCTCGCCAGGCATGGTTGCCGGGAAGCGCATCTCCGCCCGTATGTCATCAGGGCCGCTGCCTATGGCGCAGACGAAGTTCGTGCCGCCTGCCTCGATGCCTCCATAGAGAACGCTCATGGTCTTGCCTCCGCATGAGCTGGTACTGATCGGCGAAACACGTCGCCCGGTGATCATACCACTCCTTGATAGCGAAGGCAAGAGACTCCAATAAGACCGGTGAACAGCAACCTGCGGAGCTGAAAACGCGTTTGCCATTTTCACCTCTTGTGGTATAATGCACACGTCCCCAAACAGAGTGAAGAGTCGGACTCTGCTGTCCTCGTATTGTCTGTTGCTTTGAGTTCGCCTGATGGCTAGAAAGGTTCCGGGAGTGTCCGCCGGAGCGACCTTCGTGACAGCGCAGTCGGCCACGGGCCAAGCAACTGACACAGCGCAGCTACTCTGCATTTACCCTCAGAGCAAGCTGGAAAGGGGGTGATGGCAAGAAAGTCTCATATCCTGACATCTGCACCCTCCGGCATACTGGCACTGTGCGTCAGCACACGTGCTGACCCCAGGGTAAGTGTGCAGTGCGGTGCAAGTGAGTCTCGACCCCAATCAAAAAATTATAGGATGCAGAGAAAAGGAGATAAGCCATGCTTTCGCAAGTACATCGCTCACACATCGTTTTGACCGTACTGTCTCTGGTCATCGCGCTCAGTATGCTGCTGAGTGCATGCGTCGCACCGACCCCTGCGCCACCGGCCGCACCCGAGGAGCCCGCAGCCGAGGAACCGGCTGCCGAAGAGCCTGCGGCCGAGGAACCGGCTGTAGAGGAACCGGCTGCTGAAGAGCCTGCGGCCGAGGAACCGGCTGTAGAGGAGCCAGCCGAGGAAGCTGCTGCACCTGAGGAGATGGAAGCGCCGACGGTTGCGTTGGTGTACGGCGTGAAGAACGACGGTTTCTACATCACCATGGAGAAGGGCGCCCAGGCCATGGCCGACAAGCTGGGCGTTGAGTTCCTGGCTGATGGCCCTGACCAGTTCGACGCGACCTTGCAGACGCCCATCGTGGACGCCATGATCGCCAAGGGCATCGATGCGCTGCTGATTGCTGCCACCGACAAGCAGGCCATGATCGAGCCCATGAAGCGGGCGCACGACGCCGGCATCATGGTCATCTCCGTCGACACCTTTGTCGGCGATGGCGACTACGTCAATGGTCCCGTCACCTTCCCGCTCTCGTACGTGGGCTCGAACAACGTGTTGGGCGGCAAGATCGCCTGCGATGCGCTGATCGAGGACATGGGTGGCTCGGGCAAGATCTACATCCAGAACGTGAAGCCGGGCATTAGCACCACTGACCAGCGTCAGCAAGGCTGCGAGGAGGCTATTGAGGCCACCAACGGCGGCGTGGAGTTGGTTGGTGTGGACTTCAACGACGACAGCTCGGCTATTGCTGCCGAACAGACCGCTGCCGTGCTCCAACGCGAGCCCGATCTGAACGCCATCTTCGGCACCAACCTCTTCAGCGCTCGCGGTGCGGCCCAGGCGGTAGACAACGCCGGGCTGGCCGGCATCGTCAAGGTAGCCAACTTCGATGCGCCAGAGGTTGCCATCGAGGACCTGCGCAACGGGGTTGTCGATATGGTGATCGCCCAGAAGCCGGGCGACATCGGCACCGTCGCTGTCAACTACGCCTACATGGCCCTCACCGGCCGGGAAAGCGCCATCGCGCCGCGCGTGCCCACGGGCTATGTGGTCATCACCCGTGACAACATCGATACCCCCGAGGCTCAGGGCGCTATCTACAAGAGCGAGTAAGCGCCCAACTCAGACTCAACTGTCCTCACCTGCCCCTCGACCGTGGCTAGCCGCGGGCACAGGTGTCGGATCGCCCCCCTCCCTCTTCCAATCCTGGAGAGGGGGGGGGGGCAAGGTGAGGGTCAGACCAACACAACTACAGGAGTGACATGGAAGCTTCCGGGGTTTCCGCATCGCCCGCGCCTTCGCGGTCCGCTCGAGGTCGCGCAGTTCGAACAATCGGGCAAGCCTGGGCTTGGTTGTTTCTGCTAATGCTGCTGGTGTTCTTCTCCCTGACCGGCGAGGGTTTCTTCTCTCCCTTCAACCTGCAGAGCATTCTGGCCAACTCAGCCATCATACTGATCATGGCTCTGGGCCAGACCTTCGTGATACTCTCGGCTGGCATCGACCTCTCGACCGGTTACGTGATGGGTATGGCCTCAGTGGTTGGCGCCATCGTGATGTCGAGCCTCGCCCAGACTCTGCCGGTGCCAGCGGCTATTTTCATCGGCATGGCGGCCGGCTTGGCCTCGGGAATGACAGCCGGTCTGGTCAACGGCTTGATTATCGCCAGGTTAAACGTGCCGCCCTTCATTGCCACCCTGGGCATGTTTAGCATCGCCCGCGGCATCGGCTTCGTCCTTTCCGGTGGCATGCCCAGGCCCATTTTTATCAAGAATCTTGGCCAGCTCGGAAACGGCTCTCTGCTGTATGTTCATCCAGAGGCTGGAGTCTCTTTTCTGAGCCGGCCTCCAGGCCTGGAGGCCGCGCAGCTACGCCAGGTGGTCGGTATCTTGCCCCACCCGGTGACTTTGAGCATCATATTGGTTATCGCCTGCTACTGGGTGCTGTCCAGGACGAAGTTCGGCCTGTACACCTACGCCGTTGGCGGCAACGCAGAGGCGTCATCCCGGGCCGGCATCCCGGTACAGCGCCACATAATCAAAATCTACATGCTTTCGGTCGGCATGGCCGCCATCGCCGGCCTGCTGTACAACGTGCGTTTTACCAACGGGGCGGCCAACGCCGGCGAAGCCTTGTTGATCACCTCGATCGCAGCCGTGGTCATCGGCGGTGCCTCACTCTTCGGCGGCGAGGGCACCATCATCGGCACCGTCATCGGCACTCTGATCATCGCCGTCATCACCAACGGCTTCGTCATCCTGGGCGTCAACGCCTTCTGGCAATTCATAGCCATCGGCGTTGTAATAATTCTGGCCGTTCTGATGGACCAGGCTAAGGCACGGCTATTCGACTAGGAGATAGACACTCGTGACTGAACAGCAGCCCCTCTTGAAAGTCGTCGACCTGTACAAACACTTCGGCGGCCTGGTGGCCGTAGACGACGTGAGCATAGAGGTCTATCCCGGCGAAGTAGTCGGCCTGGTGGGCGACAATGGCGCCGGCAAGTCCACCCTGATCAAGATGGTCTCCGGCGTCTATCACCGGGACAGCGGCCAGATCTTCCTGGAAGGCGAAGAGGTCCACTTCGACACGCCTATGGAGGCACGCGACCGGGGCATCGAGACTATCTACCAGGACCTGGCCCTGTGCGAGAACCTGGACGCAACGGTTAACATCTTCCTGGGCCGCGAGCCCATGCGCCAGCAGTTGGGCTTCCTCAACGTGGTGGACCGGGATCACATGTTTACGGAGTCGGAGACTGTCCTGAACCAACTCGACATCGAGATTCCTAACCTTCGGCGCCCTATGCGCCAAATGTCGGGCGGCCAGCGCCAGGCTGTGGCCATCGCCCGAGCCGTCTATTGGGATGCCCGCCTGATGATTATGGACGAGCCCACCGCCGCCCTGGCTGTGGCCGAACAGCGTAAGGTGCTGGCCCTATGCCGCACGCTGCGCGAACGAGGCGTACCCGTGATCATCATCAGCCATAACTTGCAAGACATCTTCGCTGTGGCCGACCGCATCGTCGTCTTGCGGCGAGCCCGTAAGGTGGCCGAGTTGGTCGCCAAGGAGACAGACACCGACGAAGTCGTGGCCCTAATGACAGGCAGCAAGCCGGGCGATTTATTGTAGTTTAATGGACGTCCTTCTCGGCCTGGATCTAGGCACCACAAACTGCAAGGCGCTGGCCTTTGACTTGGATGGTCGGCTCGTGGGCAGCGCCAGCGCACCCACGCCCGCACTGCCATCGACCGGAAGCAACCCCGCTGACCGGTCCATCCCATTGTACGATGCGGAAGCCCTATGGCAGGTTAGTGCCCGACTGATGCGTGAGGTCAACCAGCAGCTTGGATCGAATCAGCGTGTGGCCGCCCTGGCGGTGGCAAGCATGGGTGAATCGGGCGTCCTGGCCGATGCTGACGGCATTCCCCTGGCGCCGGTGCTGAACTGGTACGATCGGCGCACCGTACCCTGGAACGACTGGTGGCGCAAGCGGCTGGACGAGACTACTATCTACCAGATAACCGGACTTCCCCTCGATCACATCTACTCTGCCCATAAGCTGCTCTGGCATCGCCAGCACGATCCCACTACCTTCGAGCGTGCCCAGACTTGGCTGGGTCTGTCGGACTGGATAGCGTTTCGCCTGACCGGGAAGCGCACTACGAGTTACAGCATGGCCTCGCGCACGATGCTCTTCGACCTACGCACGTACACCTGGTCGGAGGAGCTGCTGCGCCTGGCCGACTTGCCGGCCAGCTTGCTGCCGCCAGCGCTGCCCAGCGGTGAGATCATCGGCCAGGTGACCCAGGAGGCGGCACGCGTCACGGGGCTGGCTGCGGGCACATCTGTGGCTACAGGCGGTCACGACCACATCTGTGCCGCGCTAGCTGCCGGCGTAACCGAACCCGGCACCGCGTTGAATTCCAGCGGCACAACTGATACCGTTCTAGGTGCCTTGAAGGCACCGGTCCTGAGTGAGGAGGTGGCCAGTTCTGGGCTTTGCTGCGGCTGCCACACGGCTCGCGGCCGGTACTATTTGGTGGGCGGTTTCATGAGTGGCGCCGTGGTGTCCTGGCTGACCAGGCTCCTGGGTGGCAACGACGGAGGACCCGATGCAGTGGCAGAGCTGATGGATGAAGCTGCATCTGCGCCAGTGCTAGCCAAGGATACCTGGTTCCTACCCTACCTGGGCGGCAGTGGCCCGCCGGATCGCGACCCCAACGCCTGGGGTGCCTGGCTGGGCTTGCGCTTGAACCACAGTCGCGGCGATCTGGTGCGGGCGGCTATGGAGGGCCTATGCTTCGCCCTGCGCTACCTGCTGGAAGGGCACCGGCGGATCACCGGCGATCCGATTCGAGAGTTGCGGGCGGTTGGCGGCGGCACGCGCAATATCTGGTGGCAACGCCTAAAAGCCGATGTCCTGGGACTTACGATCGAGGTACCAGACGTGAGCGAGGTCACGGCGCGCGGGGCCGCGTTGCTGGGTGGCATCGCCGTGGGCGTCTATGCGGACGAGGTTGAGGCGGCAGCCCGCGCTTACCGACCGGCCAGGCGCTTCCAGCCCGATGCTGCTCGGCACGCGATCTATGACGCGGCCTATCGAGACGTGTTCCTGGAGCTATATCCAACACTGCGCGGGCTGCCGCTAGCGACTGCAGGCAAGGATTATGAAGGTTGAGAAAAAGGAATACACAATGACACCAAGGGTACTCGTCCTAGGCGAAGTTCTTGTCGAGGTGATGCGCAAGGAATTGGACCAGCCACTGTCCAAGGCGGCTGATTTCGTCGGACCATTTCCCAGCGGCGCTACCTGCATCTTCATCGATGCTGTGGCACGTCTGGGCGGCTCGGCAGGCTGCATCGGCGTGGCCGGTGCCGACGATTTCGGCGACTGCGTTGTGGACCGCCTGCGCGCCGACGGCGTGGATATCAGCCACATGCGCCGTGCGCCGGGCTATACCACTGGTATCGCGTTCGTGGCCTACCGAAGTGATGGCAGCCGCAAGTTCGTCTTTCATCTGCCGCAAGCGGCCGCGGCCCTGCTCGGTCCGGACGACGTGGATCCTGAATACGTGGCAGGCGCGAAATACGTTCATGTTACTGGTTCAGTGCTGTCCATGAGCGAAAGCGCGCGCCAAGCTTGCTACAAAGCGACACGAGCCTGCAAAGAGGCTGGTGGCCGTATAAGCTTTGATCCCAATATCCGACCTGAATTGCTGGGCATTGACCGGGTTCGTGAGATCTGTAAACCGATTCTGGAGCTGTGTGACGTGTTGCTACCCAGCGGCGAAGAAGCGGCTATGCTGACCGGTGATGACGACGAGGAGACCGCCTGCCGCAACCTGTTGGCTGACGGTATTCCCATCGTTGCCCTGAAGCGTGGTGACCAGGGCTCGAAGGTGTTTACCGACAGCCAGGTGATCGAGGTGCCAACGATTCAGGTAAACGAGATCGACCCTACCGGCGCCGGTGACTGCTACGGCGGTGCCTTTGTGGTCGGGTTGCTAGAGGGCTGGGACCTGGCACGCGTGGCGCGCTTCGCCAACGTGGTTGGCGCCCTGTCCGTGACCAAGAGGGGCCCGATGGAAGGAGCCCCCTATCGCGATCAGGTGTTACCGCTGTTGTAACACTGCTGATGGCGAGTCTAGAAAGGACTATCCCTATGAAAAAACAACTAAGTATCGGCAAGTTGCGGGGCTTGCAGCAGATCTCCAATGACGACAACGTATTTACCATCGTGGCTCTGGATCATCGGGGTTCGCTGAAACGAGCGATGAACCCAGCCAGCCCAGATGAAGTGACTTACCAGCAGGTGATTGACTTCAAGCTGGACGTAACCCGGGCCCTGGCCAGACACGCCAGCGCACTGCTGGTGGACTCGACCTACGGTGCCCCCAACGTCATTGCTAGCGGTGCCTTGCCAGGAAAGACAGGGCTTGTAGTGACCCTTGAACTGTCGGGATATGCTGGCGAGTCATACGCTCGGCGCATCACGCTCGACCCTAACTGGACCGTGGGAAAAATCAAGCGCATGGGCGGGTCGGCCGTCAAGCTTCTGCTGTATTATCACCCTGAAAGCCAGACCGCAGCTTACCAGGAAGAGGCCCTGCGCCAAGTGGCTGATGACTGCGTCAAGCACGATATTCCTCTGATACTGGAATGCCTCTCGTACTCCATCGATCCTAGTGTGTCCCAGGACTCAGAGACGTTTGCCGCCAGGAAGCCAGAGATCGTCATCGAGACGGCACGACGGCTGTGCTCAATAGGTGGCGACGCGTTCAAGGCCGAATTTCCGGCTAATGCACGCTACGAGGATGACGAGGGCAAGATGCTGGCCTGGTGCAAGGACCTGAGCGAGGCAGCAGGCGTTCCATGGATGGTCTTGAGCGCTGGCGTCGACCACGCGACCTTTTGTCGCCAGGTGGAGATAGCCTGCCGTGGTGGGGCTTCCGGTTTCCTGGCGGGTCGGTCCATGTGGAAAGATGCCATTGGTTTGACGGGAACAGCTCGCGTCGAGAACCTGACGGGTGTGGCCGTCCAACGCCTGCGCGAGCTGTCCGATATCGCCCAAACCTACGCCCGGCCCTGGATCGATTGGTATCAGGCCAACGTTTCTGAGGGCTGGTACGTTCGTTACTAGAAACGCTACTGCACCGGCCCGCGCCAGGGGATCAAACGCGGCACCTGGCGCTGGTACGCCCGGTACTCGTCGCCAAACTCCGCGACCAGGCGCCGCTCCTCAAAGAAGGTGCCCACGTACAAGTAGACCGAAAGCGCTGCAAATAGAGCAAGCCGGTTGACCGTCATTTGCGGCGTCAGCCAAATAAGCACCAAACCCCAGAAATAGAGCGGATGCCGCACCCAGCGATACATACCGGCGACGACCAGGGGCGGCTTGCAGTCTATCCGTCCGTCGTCGGGCAGATCGAGAAGCTGGCAAAGCCCCAAGAAGTGCCAGACGTTGGTTCGCCATAAACCGTAGAGGAGGCCCGCCACGGCCACCAACTGGCCCAGCAGCGCCAGCCACAGCCAGGGCGGCGACAATGTGTAAAGGGCCCGGTCCGGCAGCCAGACGAGCATAGCCAGCAAGGGTAAGAAAGTCACCCCACCCACGAGGTTGTAGGCCAGCCGGTACCAGCGGTCGGTCGTCGGTCCCAACGTCCGCCGCGTCCATTCCTTCATCCGCTGGCCCGCCAGCCAGCTATGCACCGCCGCATACAGCGCCGCGGACACTATAATAATTACCGCGCTCGATAACATTCCAAATACCAAATATCAAATCCCAAATGTCAAATCCCAAATGTCAAAGGTCAAGCCCTTCGGCTCATTCCCGGCTCATTCTACCAGTTTGCCAATTGACCCTTTTCCAATCTTCCAGCCGTCCAACCTTCCACCCATCCACCCCTACCTCGGTTCCCCCGGCGGCAGATAATCCACCGGATTCATCCGCTCCCCATCCACACGCACCTCAAAATGGACGTGAGGGCCGCTGGATTTGCCGGTGCTGCCCACCTCGCCGATGAGTTGGCCGCGTTCCACCCAATCCCCCACACCCACCCACTCGCCCTTCATGTGGCTGTAGAGGGACAGGAGACCTTCGCCGTGACCGATGATGACCGTGTAGCCATAGTCGGTGCGCGCCCAGCCAGAGCGGACCACCGTGCCCGCCCGCCCGGCGTAGACGGGTGATCCGTAAGGCGCGCCGATGTCAATCGCCCGGTGGTTATCCGAGAAGT
>JAUVPY010000284.1 GCA_030598425.1 Anaerolineae bacterium | reverse complement strand
TATCAAGCGCCTGTGGCCAGGGATAAAGGTGATTGTGCTGACTATGTCGGCTATGTACCAGGACGGGGCAATCGCCGCTGGAGCCGATGCCTGCCTACTCAAGGATGGGCGCTCAATCGACGTACTCTGCAAGACTATCCTGGAGCCCAGTTGATCTCGGTAGACCATTTGACCTGGAATCATCTTGTCAAGATGCCCCAAGCCAGGCCATCGAACCTTGAGTTCCCAAAGAGGAGGAAACCAAAATGTACGACAAGAACGAGAACGCCCTTACCGATGAGCAAATGGAAATGGCCGCTCACAAGGGAAACGACAAACTGAAAGGAAAGAAGAGAGGGCCTCGTCTGTTCCCCTGGTTGCTCTTGGTCGTGGGATTGTGCGTCGGCCTGATGGGTGGCCTTTATCTGTACCCGTTGGTAATGCCTAAAGCTGCCGCAAACGCGGCCCCCTTGGTGAAAGCGGAAAGCCTTGATGAGGCCGATACATCGGTCGCGGGAGCGGCCGCCAGTGCGGTCGATCGAGCTGAGATGCAGCAGGCGGTGATGGAGGCTGTCCTCTCCAAGGCTCGCCACTTTGAGGGCGATCCCGATGCCCCGGTCACGCTGGTCGAATTTGGCGACTTCAAGTGCGGCTACTGCGGCAAATGGAACCATGAAACGCTGCCTCTCATTCAAGACAAGTACGTAGAGTCAGGTAAGGTGCGGATTGCATACGTAAATTACCCCGTTCTGGGTCCTGGCTCGATGGCGGCTGCCGAGGCCGCCGAGTGTGCTGCCCAGCAGGGCAAATTCTGGGAATACGCCGACCTTCTCTATGAGGACCAGAGAACCAGCACGACGCCAGAAAACCTCACCGCTTTGGCCGAGGGGCTGGGGCTTGACACCGATGCCTTTGAGGGTTGCTTAGCCGAGTTTCCCGATCGGGCATCTCTGGAGAACGATATTCGCCTGGGACAGACGTTGGGTGTGCGCGGCACCCCGGCTTTCCTGATCAACGGGGTGCCGCTGTCGGGCGCACTCCCCTACGAGGCCTTTGAGCAGATCATCGAGGCTTCGTTGAACGGAGAATTCTAATGCTAACATCAGATCTGATGAACAAAATCCGGCGCATTGAAATCCGGACGCGCCGCCTGGTGAACGACAGCTTTGCCGGTGAATACCACTCCATCTTCAGAGGGCGCGGTATGGAGTTTGATGAAGTGCGCCCTTACCTGCCCGGCGATGAAGTCCGTACTATCGATTGGAACGTCACGGCGCGCACGGGCCAACCCTATGTGAAACGTTATGTGGAAGAACGCGAGCTTACCGTGATGCTGTTGGTCGACGCCAGTGGCTCGGGCGACTTTGGCTCAGAAGGTAAGTTCAAGCGGGAACTGGCCGCCGAAATAGCTTCGGTCCTATCCTTCTCGGCTACCACCAACAAGGACAAAGTGGGGTTGATGATCTTCACCGACAAGGTGGAGCTGTATATCCCTCCCCGCAAGGGACGCCGCCACGTGTTACGCTTGATCCGGGAGTTGTTGGCCTTTGAGCCTGAGAGCGACGGCACTGACATCAAGCTGGCCCTGGACAGCATCAACCAGATTCTGAAGCGGCGCAGCATCGTTTTCCTGGTCTCAGACTTCCTGGACGAGCCAGAGAACTACAAGAAAGCGCTGCACATGACAAATCGCAAGCACGACGTGATCGCTGTCGATCTGCACGATCCGTTGGAGACAGACATCGCCAATGTGGGCTTGTTAGCCCTGGAGGATGCCGAGTCGAACGAGGTGGTTTGGGTCGACACCAGTGATCCAGCCTGGCGTGAAACGTTTGCGCAGCAGACAGGCCGGTTTAAGGAAGCCAAGAAAAAGGTGCTGGCCAGTGCTGGCGTTGACCAGGTCAGGATCAACACGGACCAGGACTACGTAAAAGCGCTGACCCTCTTTTTCCAGAAGCGCGCTCGGCGCCTCAGGCGTTAAATAGGTAGATACCAACCAGAAAGACCTGGCCGGGCCAGGTCTTTCTGGTTCACAACTCGCTTTAAGCTTTTCTTAAACTTGCCTTGAACTCGAATTAAAGACGTCGGCCTATGGGGTGTGATAAGCTGTGGGCAATACACTGCGCATACCACCTCAAGAAACCCAATGGAGGTCAAGCTTTCATGAATAAAAGACAATTTCTTTTGGCTTCGCTGATGATGGCCTTGGTGTTGATGGCGATGTCACTTCCCGCCCGGGCCGCAGACGGCATCCAGGTCATCCTGACAGCCAACCAGAGTGAATTGACCGTCGGCGACCCCGTCGAGCTCACCCTGGAAGTGAACCATCCGGCTGGCTATCAGGTGATCATTCCCCAGTTGGAGGGTAACTGGGGTCCGTTTGAGGTTCAGGGACAGTCCCAAACCACGACCGTCGCCAACGACGATGGCACTGAGACGACGTATCAGACCATTACGGTTACCATGTTTGATCTGGGCGCCTTTGAAACCCCAGCGCTGCCCTTGACGATCAGTGATGGCAGCGGGGCTGTCCTAGAAGAAATGACCCCTCCCGTCGCCCTGACGGTCGTCCCGACACTGGCCGAAGACGATTCAGCCCTGAAGGACATCCGTCCCCAGGTAGGAATGAAGGTGCCCTCTGTCTTGCCATGGGTAATAGGCGGGTGGCTCCTGGCTGCGGTCCTGGTCGGAGGTGGCTGGTGGCTGTATCGTCGCTGGCGAGGTGAAAGCCTCTTTGCGCCGGTCATCGACAATCGTCCGGCCTATCAAGTGGCATACGATGAACTGGATCGCATCCGTGGCTTGAGATTGCCGGAAAAGGGGCGGTTCAAACAGCATTACACGCTGGTCACCGATTGTCTGCGGGCCTATATTGAAACGCAATATCGCGTGCATGCCCTCGATCGCACGACAACCGAGCTCAAGGCTAGCCTGCGCGGTTCAACCATGGCGCCTGATCACGCCCGGGGCATTATCGATCTCTTCATAGAAAGCGATCTGGTGAAGTTTGCCAAACTGACGCCGGACGTTGAAGTCGCGCACAAGTTGGCGGACCAGGCACGCACTCTGGTGGACCTGACCAGACCTGCCCCAGAACCAGAGGAAACTGAGACATCTAAGGAGAACTTTGGGGTAGGCGGATCTCAAAGACCTGTGGAGGTAGCCCAATGATATTCCGATTTTCTTCGCCGTGGTTCTTGAGCCTGTTACTCTTGCTTCCACTTCTGGCGGCATGGCTCCTCTTGACAAAAGGGGGGCGTCCATCCGCGTTGCGTTACGCTGACGTAAGCCTGGTGACCAGGTCGATCCGCTCCTGGCGGGTCTATGCTCGGCCAATCCTGTCCTTGCTTCGGATATTGGTCATCGCTTTCGTGATCGTCGCCCTGGCCCGGCCTCAGACCGGGCAGGCGCGTGAGATCATCACCGGCGAAGGCGTCGACATCGCCCTGGCCCTGGACATTTCGGGCAGTATGGCCTCGCTCGACTTCGAGCCGCAGAACCGGCTGGAGGCGGCCAAGGGTGTAATCTACGACTTCGTGGGTAAGCGACCGCACGATCAGGTTGGGCTGGTGGTCTTTGCCAGCAACGCTTTTAACCAAAGCCCGCCCACGGTTGACCACAATGTGTTGCTGCGTCTGTTGAATCGGACCCAACTGGCCACCGAGCTGGGCATTGACGACGGCACCGCCATCGGGATGGGTCTGGCCAACGCGGCCAATATGCTCAAAGACTCCCAGGCCGACAGCAGGGTGGCTATCCTGCTGACGGATGGCGTCAACAACGCCGGTCAGATCGACCCGCTGACGGCTGCCGAAGCCGCCAAGTCCCTGGGCATCAAGGTCTACACGATCGGCATGGGACGGCCCGGTGAGGTTCCGGTCCCGACGACGGACGTGTTTGGGCGCGAGCGAGTTGTTTACCAGGAAAGCGTCCTGGATGAAGAGACGTTGCAGGAGATCGCCGACATCACCGGCGGCCGCTACTACCGGGCCTTTGACACGGCTGAATTGGGTCAGATCTACGATGAGATCAACAGCCTGGAACAGTCTCAAATTGAAATGGAGAGCTACACCCGTTACCGGGAGCTGGCCGGCTTGCTCCTGGTGCCAGCTCTGCTCATCTTCCTGATCGAGATGGTGCTCAGACGGACGGTCTTGAGGAAGCTACCGTAAACGTAAAACGTACTGCGTATTTCGTATTGCGTAAGGGCCTAAACCTCGATACGGAATACGCAGTACGCAGTACGCAATACGAAATACGCAACACGGCATAGTTCTCATAGAAATGGACGGTACAAAATGACATTCGCAAAACCGATATTCTTGTACGGCTTGATCTTACTCCCACTGATGTTTCTATTTGTGATGTGGGCTGCGCGACGGCGCGAGGCGGCGCTGGCGCGGCTGGGCAACCCCAGCCTGGTGAGGCGCTTGAGCAGCAGCGTCAACTGGCGCGGCCGCCGCTGGCGAACGGTACTCTGGTTCGTCGCGCTCACGGGCCTGCTCATCTCCCTGGCTCGCCCCCAGTGGGGCACCGAAATGCAGATGGTGGAGCAGCAGGGTATTGAGGTGATGGTGGCCCTGGACGTTTCTAACAGCATGCTGGCCCAGGACGTCAAACCCGACCGGCTGAGTCGCGCCAAGCTCGAAATCGCTGACTTGATGACCCGGCTGGGTGGGGACGAAATAGGTCTGGTGCTTTTCTCGGGAGCCAGCTTCGTTCAGTTCCCCCTGACGTCTGACTATGCCACGGCGCGTACGTTCCTGGACAACGCCAGGCCGAAAGTGATCTCCAGACCGGGGACCAACAT
>JAUVPY010000196.1 GCA_030598425.1 Anaerolineae bacterium | reverse complement strand
GTCCTCTTCCACAATGAGCGTAGCAGGTCGCTACAACAAATGTTGTACTTGGAGCTGAGGCTTAGTTCTTACTGATCCGAACATATGAATTCAGACAAATTCGGGCCTCCATGGGGCCGCAAAGAAGTTTGGATGGTCATGTTAGGATCAGTAATCATCGTCATCCAGCGACGCTAGCCCCTCGCGCAGGGCATAGAGGGCCGCCTGGGTTCGGCTAGCAAGGTGCAACTTGTGCAGGATGTTGCTTACATGGGTGCGCGCCGTCGCGTCGCTGATGACCAACGCCTCGGCAATCTCCTGGTTGCTCCGTCCCTGTGCCACTAATTTCAGCACTTCCACCTCGCGCTCCGTCAGCGGCTCAAGTGTCGCTGGTTTATCCGGGGGCTGAGAAAGCTCCTGCAACAGTTTGCGGGCGATGGTTGGATGAAGTGAGGACTCCCCTTGATGCACCTGGTGAATAGCCCCCACCAGTTCCTCGGGGCTAGAATCTTTCAACAGGTATCCCAATGCGCCTGCCTTGATGGCCGGAAAGACCTTGTCGTCGGCGGCGAAGCTGGTCAGGACCAGAATCTGCGCCTCGGGCTGGCGGGCCGTAATGCGGCCAATGGCCTCGATGCCGTCCATCTCGGGCATCACCAGGTCCATCAAGATGACGTCGGGCTGGAGGCTTTCTGCCTCTGCCACCGCCTCCTGTCCGTTTTCTGCCTCCCCCACAACCTCGATGTCTGTCTCTGTTGCCAGCAGAGCACGAATCCCCTGGCGGACGACCACATGATCGTCGACCACTAGAACACGTATAATTTTGGTCATAGATCTACCTCTACCTTCACGCTTGTGCCTTCTCCGGGTCGGCTGCTAACCGTCAGCCGACCCCCCAGCCTCGCCGCTCGTTCTTCCATCCCAGGCAACCCCAACCCACCCTGCTCTTTGGCAGTGCTCGGATCGAAGCCGATCCCGTCGTCGACGACTTCCAGCATCACGGCTTGTCTCTCTTGGCGTAGATGCACCGTGATGCACCTAGCCTGGGCGTGTTTGAGGGCGTTGTTCAGTGCTTCCTGGGCGATGCGATACAGTCCTTCCTCGATGTCAGTGGGCAGGCGGGCATCACCCTCCATGATAAACTCGGTCTCCAGTCCGGAGCGTCCCTCCACCGCTACCAGCCGGGTCTCCAGGGCGGCGACCAGTCCTTCCTGCTCCAATACAGGCGGGCGCAGCTCGAAGATGAGTAACCGCATCTCTTGCAGTGCTTCCTGGGCTGTCTGCTGCACCTCACGCAGGTGGTCAGAAGCTAACTCTGCATCGCCCACCGCTAGGAGTCGAGCCGCCGCCTCAGCGTACAGTGTCACGCCGTACAGAGCTTGGGTTACCGAATCGTGGAGCTCCCGTGCCAGCCGCTGGCGCTCCTCCAACGTGGCCACCTGCTGGGCTTGCTCGTAGAGCTGGGCGTTCTCGATGACCAATGCCGCCTGGTCCGCCAGAGATTGGAGTATGACTAAGTCGCTTTCATCGAAGGCGTTCGGCCGCTCACTTTGGACGTGTAAGACACCGATGACCGTCTCTTTCGCCTCCAAGGGCACGGCTAGCTCCGATCTAATCTCGCTCGCCTCGGGCAGGGAATGGTAACGTGGCTCCTGGCCCACATCAGGCACCAGCAACGGTTCGCCGCTCTGGGCCACCCAGCCGGTGATCCCCTCCTGACCTACCTTCAGGCGTGGGGGCTGAAAGTCAGGGAGTTCCCAGACAGCCCCGGCCCCCGCCCTAAAGACCAGTTCGTCCCCATCAATCAGGGCGATACCGACCAGGTAATATCCCAAGGTCTCCTTGAGCAATCGGGCGATCTCCCCCAGCAACTCATCGACGGCCAGGATAGAGGTGATGCGGCGCCCCACCTCGCTTATGACGCGGAACTCCTCCGCCCGCCGTCGCTCGGCCTTGAAGAGACGCGCGTTCTGGATCGCAATGGCTGCCTGATGGGCCAGGGATTGGAGCACGGCCACGTCGCTCTCGTCGAAGGCATCCAGTTGATCGCTTTCGACGTTGATCACGCCAGTGACTTTGTCTTTGATCATAATGGGTACAGCGAGCCCCGAGCGAGTTTCTGTGTCGGTTACCCTGACGTAGCGCGGCTCTTGACTCACGTCGGGCACCAGGAGCGGCTCGCCTGCGGCGGCCACCCAGCCTGTGATGCCCTCCTTACCTACTTTGAGGCGAAAGCTCTCGAACCGGGAACTCCGGTCTCGTCCCGCTCTGGCTTTGAAGACCACGTCATCCTCTTCAACCAGGCCGATTTCAACTAGATAATAATTGAAAGCCTCTTGGATCAACCGAACCATCTGGTCCAGCAACTCGTCAACGGCCAAGATGGAGGTGATCCGCCGTCCTACCTCGCCGATTACCCAGAATTGCTCAGCTCTCCGTTGCTCGTCTTCAAAGAGCCGCGCGCTGTCGATGGCCACAGCCGCTTGGTTGGCCATCGCCAAGGCCAGTTCCGCCTCCTCGGCGGTAAACCGACGCCGCCTCGGCGGCTGCGTCCCTAGTTGCATAGCGCCCAGTCGTCGTCCGCCTACCTCAATGGGGGCCACCAGCGCCGATTGGAGAGCCAGCAGATGCTGGGGGCTAAGGTGCGGATCCGAGGGTACATCCTCCACCATCAGCGGCTGAAGACCTTCAAGGACTGTTTTACGCATCCTTGGGCTTGGGGTGAATTCCACCTCGGACGGGGCTGGGGACACTTGGTCGACTTCGGCGGGCTGCTCGCGGTCAGGGGTCGAGCCATCAAATCCAATTTGAACCGCCAGTCTCATGGTCCCCTTTTTTTCATCGTATTGGAATATACAGCAGCAATCAACTTCGAAGACCTCAACAGCGCACTCGGCGGTCAACCGCAATACCTCGTCCAAATCCAAAGTTCCGCTGATCAGCTTGGCTACTTCGGCCAATAGGGTAGGCTCTTGGCGCCTCTGGCGTTCCAATTCGAACAGGCGAGCGTTGTCGATAGCCACCCCGATTTGGTTACCGATGGAGGTGAGCAACTGGACGTCTTGGTCGGTGAACTCCCGGTAGCCATGGGTTCCGGCGAACAGGGTACCCAATGCCTTCCCCTTCGAACTCAGGGGGACGCTGACAAGAGAATGGAATCCTTCCTCTCTGGCCGCCATGCGGGTGAGTCGGGGGTCGGTGGAAACGTCCCTCACAACCAGGGGCTGTCCGGATTGCACCACCCGGCCGGAAAAGCCCTCGCCCAGCTTCAATTGGTCAACCTCGGCTACGAATTGGGGATCGAATCCGCGTTGGGCGGTGATGCTCAGCTCGCCGGCGGTCTCATCCAAGAGATAAATCCCGCCCGCTTCGATTTCCATAACCTCGAGTGTCTTATCCAGGGCATCGTTCAGGATTTCCTGCAAGTCCAAGGAACGACTCACCACAGCGGCGATCGCGTTGAGAGCCGCCAGTTCCTTGGTCCGATCGGCGACTCTTTGCTCCAGAGTTGCGTATGATGCCTGGAGTTGGGCCGACATCAGGCTAAACTGCTCGGCCAGCTCCTCTACTTCATCGCCCGTATCGGCGGTGATCCTCTGCTCAAAATCGCCGCCGGCCACGGCCTGGGCGGCTCCGATTAGCTCCGTGATGGGTCTGGTGATCCGACTGGCCGCAATGGCGACAACCAAGGCCGGTATCAAAACGCCCAGCGCCAGCAGCAAGAGCAAGAATTGCCGGTAGTTTCGACCGGGGCTGATCAGTGCCGCCCAACTCTCCTCGGTGACTAGGCCCCAGGGTGTGCCCGGCACTGGGGCGAAGCTGGCGACGATGTCCTGGCCCTCTGGATCACGGGTGCGGATGGCACCCACCTGCCCGTCCAAAGCCTCTTGCACTACCGCCTGCTCGGAGTACTCCTCACCAATGCGCTTGGCATCAGAATGGTAGATCACGCGGCCATTCCCGTCCACCAGATAGGCGCTGCCGCTCTCCCCAAACTGCGGCTTGACGACATCACCGTAAAAAGCACTGGCGGTCTCAGTACCCAGGCGAAGCATACCCGCCACAATTCCCAGGAACTCGTCCTGGGGGCCTATGATGGGCACGGCGATGACGATGACCTGTGCGTTTCCCGGTCCATCAGCCACGATACTCGAATAGACTGGCTCCCGAGCGTGAAGCATCTGGCTGAAGTAGGGGCGGTCGGACCAGTTCTGCCCCAGGGCCTCTGGTCGCTCTGGCTTGGTGGCTACCACCGTTCCAAACGTATCCAGGACGAGCACACCGCCGTCGAAGACGGCCAGGCGCTCGCTGGCGCGCTGTAGGGTGATACGTTGGACAGCCGGATGAATGTATGTGCCCGTAGTGCGCGCAGAGGCGGCCAGGATACTGGTATACTCGGCCAACTCCGTCGCCAACCGGCTGGCTGAGAGGCGGGTCAACTCCTGATCCCGTTCGATCACCAAATCCTCGGTCACCCGCTGGTAGGCAGTGAAGGTGACCAGAGCCACTGTGACCAGAATGATTGCTGTGGGCACAAAGGACCACGTGATGATTTTGGTGCGCAGACCGCCCCTTAGGGTTCCCAACCGCACTATCTCCTCCTAACTGGTGTCAGGGCGAAGGTAAGGTTGTGAGGTACCTTACAAGTATACTACGATTCGACCCCAAGAACAACGGAAAGGAACGTCTAAAATGTCGGCGTTCAATTCCCTCTTGACATGGCTTTTTGAATGTGATATGCTGACCGCGTATGATCTGTATCTCACTGAACACATAGAAGCACAGGAGTCGCTGAGTCCTTATGCGCCGCGAACGAGTTTCTAATGACATTTACGTTTTCACTAGTGACCTGTACGCCCAGGTCACCGCTTCGGCCGTGGTGACCCGAGAGGGGATCACAGTGATTGACACCCTGCCCTTTCCCGAAGAAACACGCTCCATGATCGAATTTCTCGAAGGGTTGGGGCGAGGTAGTATTCGCTATCTGATTAACACTCACTGGCACGGTGACCATACTTATGGAGCCTTTTTGTTCGAGGGCGTGCAGTTGGTAGGGCATCAGCTATGCGCAGATGCCTTGCCTGAGTTGGGTGCCAGCGTCTTGGAGGAGAGCCAGGAGACGTCTTCAGAATTGGAAGAGGTGGAGCTTCGTGTGCCTGACATCACATTTGACGAGGGGGACATGCTGCTTCACCTGGGTGGAAAGTCGTTGCAGATGGTGCTCACTCCCGGTCACACGCACGACTCGACGGTGGTTTACGTAAAGGAAGACAAGGTGTTGTTGGCAGCCGACACGGTGATGCCCTTGCCTTATTTTGTGTGGGGCAGCCGTGAGCAGTTCATCGCGTCACTGGAAAGGGTTCTCGTCGAATTCAATATGGATAGTATCGTGCAGGGCCACGGTGAAGTCCTATTGCGCGGCGAAATCCAGGCTACCATCCAGAGCAGTATCCGATATCTCGAGGTGCTCTACAATAAGGTGATGCGAGTGATAGAGGACGATGGAGGCATTGAGGCCCTCCAGAATATTGACATCGAGTCGTGTGGCAAGTCGCGTATCCCTCTCAATGGGCTGGTCCAAGATTTGCACGAGGCGAATGTCTATGCGCTTTACCAGCGGATGACCGACGGCGACCAGAGCTAAACTGTGTGTCAATTAAAGAGCAGTTGAGCTTCCTTGATTCAAGACAAGAATCCTGCCACTCATTACCCTACACCAAACATCTGTTCGCCTGTAAAACAGCTAGATTAGCATCCTGAGTAGCGCGGAACGCAGTGGAGCGCGTATCGAAGGGTGCGGGTTTGCCAGGACTCCTCGCATTGGCCGCACCCCTCGATACGGCCTCCACTGCGTTTCGGCCTACTCGGGATGCTGTGGTCCTCAGTGCCCAGGCCGGGGCCGAT
>JAUVPY010000362.1 GCA_030598425.1 Anaerolineae bacterium | reverse complement strand
GCGGCGCAGCGGCGGTTACAATCTGGATCGTTTCGTCGAGGGCCCATCGTTCAACTATCCAAAAGACCCGCGCTTTAACCTGGCTAAGCTGGTCTGTGGCTCTGAGGGCACACTGGCGGTGATGGAAGACATCAAATTGAACCTGGTGCCACTCCCCGCCAAAACCGCTTTGGCCGTGGTCCATTTCGACAGCCTGGTCGAGGCGCTGACTGCCACGCCCATCATCTTGCAGGTTGAACCATCCAGTGTGGAGCTTCTGGACAACCTGGGGCTGACTATGTGCCGCCAGGTGCCGGAGTATGCCCGCCTGCTCAGCACGTTCATCGAAGGTGAGCCCTATTGCGTCTTGATCACCGAGTTCTACGGCGAGAGTGAGTCCGAGCTGGAAGCCAAGATCCAGCGGCTGAGAACCCACCTCGAAAGAGAAAAGGTGGGCTGCACCGAGATCGTGTCGGCCATCAGCCCCCAACTGCAAGCCAACGTGTGGAAGGTGCGCAAGGTGGGGCTGGGACTGCTTATGAGTATTAAGGGAGACTACAAACCCATCGCCTTTATCGAAGACGCCGCCGTACCCGTGGAACACCTGGCCGATTACGTCACCCGCGTCGAAAGATTCTGCGACGATCTGGGCACCAAGGTGGCCTATTACGCCCACGCCAGCTCGGGCTGCATTCACATTCGCCCGCTCATCAACGCCAAAGAGGCGGACGAGGTGGAAAAGTTAACGGCGATCAACACTTTTTCGGTGGAGTTGTTGGGCGGATATGGCGGCGTGCTCTCCAGCGAACACGGCGACGGCCGCTCGCGTAGCTGGCTGAACGAGCGTTTCTTCGGGGAAGAGCTGTACACCCTGTTCAAAGAGGTGAAGCACGCCTTCGACCCTCACAATCTCCTCAACCCCGGCAATATCGTGGACGCCGGGCCGATGACGGAGAACCTGCGCTTCGGAGCCGACTATGACGTCATCTCTATGGTAGAGCACCTCGACTTCAGCGAGGACCAAGGCTTTCATCGGGCGGTGGAGATGTGCAACGGAGCCGGGGTGTGTCGCAAGAAGACCACGGGGACCATGTGCCCCAGCTTTATGGTGACCCGTGACGAGGAACACAGCACCCGGGGCCGGGCCAACGCGCTGCGGAACGCCCTATCCGGCACGCTGCCATCCCAGGAGTTGACCAGCGAGCGCATGTACGAGGTGATGGACCTGTGCATTGAGTGCAAAGCCTGCAAGGCCGAATGTCCATCATCGGTGGACATGGCCAAGATCAAATTTGAGTTTCTGTCCCAGTATTACGAAAAGCACAGCGTATCGCTCCGCACCCGGGTATTTGCGGACATCGCCGCCTGGAGCCGCATCAGCAGTGGAGCACTGGCTCCACTGGTCAACTGGACCTTGAGAACCAGCCTGGTTCGCTGGGGTCTGGAGCGTTTCCTGGGCATCACCCGCCAGCGCACGCTGCCGGAGTTTGCCCGGCACCCCTTCAGCCATTGGTTCAAGCACAGACAAAACGGCCACTCCACCCCCTCGGACAAGCCAGGTTCCCGGGGGAAGGTGGTGCTGTTCAACGACACCTTCAACAACTACAACTACCCCCAGGTGGCGATCGCCGCCACCGAGGTTCTGGAAGCGGCCGGGTTCGAGATTCTCCTGTCCGGCCACAAGTGCTGCGGCCGGCCGATGATCTCCAAAGGGCTGGTGGGCAAAGCCCGCCGCGCTGCTCAGCATACGGTAGACTGCCTAGCCCCCTTTGCCGAACAGGGGATCCCTATCGTGGGGTTGGAACCGAGTTGCCTCCTTTCGGTGCGGGATGAGTACCTCTACCTGCTGCCGGATGATCCGCGCGTCAAGACGATTGCGCGGCATTGTTACACCTTTGAGGAGTTCATCGCCAAGCTGGCTGACGAAGGGGGGCTAGATCTGGACTTTCGCGAAGAGGCAGGTCACGTCTTGCTGCACGGACACTGTCACCAAAAATCGCTGGTGGGCACCAATCCCAGCACGCGCACGCTCACGCTGCCCGGCTATGACGTGACCGAAGTGGACTCCGGCTGCTGTGGGATGGCCGGTGCCTTTGGTTACGAGATTGAACACTACGACATCTCGATGGCGATGGCCGAGCGCCGCCTGCTGCCAGCGGTGCGCGAACAGAGCGAGGACACCTTGATTGCCGCCGCCGGCGTCAGTTGTCGCCAGCAGATCAAGCACGGTGCGGGCCGGCAGGCCCTGCACCCGGCCGAGATCCTGAGAGCGGCGCTCAAATAGTCTCAGTAGATTCGATTTTGCTCAGCTTGGATTGCCACACTTGCCCTCCCTGGCACTGCCGCAGGGCACGTGTGGCAGTGCCCAAGGGAATCCAGGCAAAAACGGGGATTTGGCAATCCCCTCAGAGCAGATGAGAGCGGCGCTCAAATAGTTTGCCCACAACCGCCCCCGGGGTGTATAATGTGGGTGGCACGGGGAAGTGTCGGAATTGGCAGACGAGCGTGATTTAGGATCACGTGCCGCGAGGCGTGGGGGTTCGAATCCCCCCTTCCCCATCTACCTTAAGAGGCGGACACAGAGGGGTATCCTGGCAAAAGCAGGATGCCCCTTTTTTTGATCTACCCAGGACTCAGGTGATCAGAAGCAGCGATTTCCACTCCTCCAGCGTGGCCTCCCACAGACCACCCCGGTACCACTCGATCATGTCGACCAGCCGTTCCTTCATGAGCGCCCTATAAGCTCTGCGATCTTGGGGATCGCTCGAATGGCGCAATGCTTCTACACCTGGATGCACTGCCATCCAGGCGTCAACCCGTCGCTGAGCAGCCGCCGAGCGCTCCACCCAGCGCCTGACTTCGCGCCAATCGGCGTCAAAAAAGGAAAGAATGGGGATACTGGTGATCCCATCCTCGGCATAAGCATCTTCCAGGTCTGGGGTTGCCGAGCGTGCGAAAATGCGCAGATCCATGCCGGGCACCTCAGCCGCCAGGCGGGCGATCAGCGGTAAAATGACCACGGCGTCACCGCACCAGTCCTCGCCCATTGCGGTGATATTCAGTTGCCCGCCATAGCCGGCGACGGCTTGAGCGAAGGCCTGCCGGTCGTCGGGGGCGAGTGTAATTGCCTCAAATAGCTCCGTTGCTCGCTCGCGATTCACCTTCATCTGGGCCACGTAGTCCGGCCACGGCATACCGTTCAGAAATCGATCTTTGGTGATGGGTATAGGGGTCTTGAACATAGCAGACAGTGGGTCCTCCTATTGGCTTAGAAGTTTGAAGGCTATGCGGCGCCCAATGCCGCGCCCGTAGGCCAGTTGGACCCACAGGGAGCCGATGCTATCCACCAGCCGGGCTTGGTCCAGGTCTCCCACCCACACCGGCCGCAGCCCGACGTCCTCGATCAATCCCTCGACGACCGGGCGCGCCTCATCATCGGAGCCGCAGTAGAACAGGTCCACCTGGGTCTCGCCGAATTGGGGATCTTCAAAATTCTCCCAGCCCAGAGAGTTGAACGCTCGGAACACCTTTGCCGTAGGGGCATGGGCCGAAATCGTCTCCACGTGGTTGACCACAGGTCCGCCAAAGTTGTTGGAAGCGTCGATGACGATCTTGCCGTCGATAGCCTCCGCGTTGGCCCGCACGGTGGCCTCGACGACTGACCAGGGTATGGCAACCAAGACCACGTCCCCAAACGCGATCGCATTGGGGACGTGGTCGGCCGAGGCCTTCCCGTCGACGGCTTCCAGGAGTGCCTTTACCTTGGAGCTATTGGTGTCCCGTACTCCGAACACCACGTCGTGGCCCGCCTGGGCCCATTTCTTTCCCAGTGTCCCGCCGATGTTACCCGACCCAAGGATCGCTATTCTCATCCTTGGTCTCCTTTCTTCTCCTTCCAGGCAATCTCCTTTAGCTCCTAACCTTAACGCTGAGCGTTACCCCGTCTCCAACGGGCAAGAGGGCGCTGTAAAGCCGCTCATCCGAGAACGCCTTCTGATTGTAGAGATGGATGGGCTCGCTCAACGGATCTGACCTACCCATT
>JAUVPY010000390.1 GCA_030598425.1 Anaerolineae bacterium | reverse complement strand
TGTGGATGACGTAATGGCCGCCGACGTCAATGATTTAAATGACGCGGTGGTTGCTATTCAAACTGAGTTAGGCGCTCAACCCCAAGTGGTAGGTACTTGGACGCCGACAGTCACCCAGAGCGGCGGTGTTGCGTTGACCGTGACGCGGGCCGTGTATCACATCATCAATGGAACGCTGGCGATAACGGAATGTGATCTAGAAATGGATGCAGCAGGAACCATTACTAATGACATCGTGATAGGGGGGCAACCGGCGGCGATTCAACCTGTAGCCACGGGCCTGGTCATCGGTTCATGTATGGTCAATGACGTCGGCACCGGGTTTTATATAGGAATCGTCTTTTCGACCGCAGCTGACGGTTGGAAATTATATACAGATGGGGTAGCTTCTGCCGTTGGCACAACTCCGAATTTCGCCCTGGCTGACGGAGACACCATTCGGCTTAGCTGTACTTACCGGATAGCATAATAGCCCTGCAGGAAAAGCCTGGCCAGAGATGGTCGGGCTTTTTTTAACCCTACGTTCAGCATATTAGGCCAGTGGTACTATGGACTATTGTGAACTATTGTGGTATGATGTGGGTAGATCAGAGATAAGGGAGAGCGAAATGAATAAGAAAGAATGTACCAAGGCAATCAAAAAGGCACAGCGCATCTTCGTGAGCGTCGAAGTACTCAGAAATAGCAAGCGCAACGCTCGGTTGAGCAAAAGTAAGGCATTGACTTTGATCCGCTGCCTGCCAGACAATGCAGATATTAAGGCCGAATGGCTTACCGATGACCACCAGTTCCTGATGATAGGATAAACATCCCCACGAGAACCAGGTGGCGACGGATGATAGCCCGTTCGGGTTCGATACCCGACGTGGGGGCATAGGAGCGGAGCTCTGGGCACGGGAATATAGACCCGTTCGATGACTCTGGCCCCGCGAGCTTAATAGGAGGCGCAAGGCCCATCCGCTTCTTACTTAGACCCGCCAAGCGGGAGAGGAGAAACGAAATGGACATGGCAGACTATTATGGTGAGATGGGCAGCATAGAGCAGGACTATTTTGAGCAATTGGAGGAGGCCAAAATGCACGACCCAACGGTTGAACTGACAGAGCGAGATGAACGCGACTGGCAAGACGAACGGCAGGAGGAGATCGCCGCGATCTGCTGGCAGAAATGCCCTGCTTGTAATGGGCGTGGGTATGATAGGCAGCGTTGGCCGGCAGACGATGGTGGGCCTGAATATCTACTCCGACCTAGTTGCCCTGAATGCGCGGCGGATGGCCATATCCAACTCCACGATCCCCAGCGCGTCGAGGCCCTCTATGCCGCCGCCGACGATGCGCGGGAGCGAATGGGCGTGTGGTGTTATACGCGCATTGCCAGCGCTCTGGCGTTGGCGATCAATGGGGGAGTGACTTTCATTGAGGACAGAGGCGCGACAGTAGAGAGTCAGACAATAGAGAATAAATTCTATACTGTGCCGTGTGGCCAGGGCTGCAATTGCTACGACGCATTTCTCCGGGCGCCCAAGATCGATGGCATTCCTCATTGCAAGCATCAGATCGCCGTCTGGCTGGTCAAGGCGGCTGAGAAGAGGATGGAGACAGCGAAATGAGAAGAGAAAACCTGCTAACCGTTCGTTGTACCGATGCGGAGTATGAGGCAATTAAACAACTGGCAAAAGAACGCGGTCAATCCCTTAGTGACCTGATCCGATCCCTGGTCAAAGAAGAAGAGCAAGTCAGGCAAGAGGCGGCTGTGGAAACGTTGGCGGCAGCGGCCAGAGAGATGTCACACCAATTTGATAATCATGCGCATCGTTGGGAGGTGGAGGCGTATCACAACGAAAAAGGAGTCTACAAGCAAAGCTGTCTGTCTTTCAGTAAAATGGCCGAAATGGCAAAGGATGCAATAAACGATGCCTTGCGCGAATACGAGGAGGTTTCTAATGGCTGAAAACGACCTGATCAGCAGGCAAGAAGCGACCGAACTGACCAAAGAAGACTATCGCACTGGCAAGATTGATTTCATCGGTGTTATGCTCAACTTGCGTGAGATCGGCCACACGCCAACTCAGGCACACAAGATCGTCGTCGAACTCATCGTGGAGAAACACAATGGCCCACGAGATTAGTGACACTCTGGACATATCGATCCTCACCATCGTGCAACAGTGTCTGGATGGAGAGATCGATAGTGGCCAGGCAATGAAGCGCGTCAGACGCGCCCAACGCTTTGCGCAGATAGCGCGATACCAAGTGCCAATCAGAAAAGGAGAGAAACGTGACCGAAGAAACTTTGACGCCAACTGAGTATACCCAGGCGCAGGCAGCCCTATTTGCCAAGCTGGCGCGGGTGATGGGCCGGCTAAAGAAGCTGCCCAAGTCAGGATACAACAAGCATTTCGAGTACCACTTCGTCACCGAAAGCGACGTATCTGATGCCGTTCGGGCGGCGCTGGCGGCTGAAAAAGTGGCGTTTCTGGCATCGATGACAGGGATTCATACCGACGGCAAAAAGACGATCGTCGATATGGAATACATCTTCGCCGATGGTGAGACCGGCGCTATCTGGACATGCACTTGGACAGGTGAAGCGATAGACAGCCAGGACAAGGGCATTGCCAAAGCGGCGACGTCGGCTCTGAAATACTTCCTGCTGAAAACCTTCGTGCTATCGTCTGGCGACCCGGGCGACGAAAGCGACAACGGCGCAGAGCCTGAGCCCGTCAATGGCACCAAGCGTGAGAAACTTGTGAAGCGTATCGAGGAGCTTAACGCGCAGCTCGCAGAGCCCGACAACCCCGACCCAACGTGGCTCGAAAAAGAGGCGACCGAAACGGAGTTGACGGCTTACGGAAAGATGCTCAGGCAGCAAGTAGACGCGGAGGCGAAGTGATGCCCTTTCGAGGTAGACCATACGACGAAGCATTGGCAGATAATGATAGTGCCGCCAGCTTGGAAAAAAGAGCTACCAGATTGGAATGCCAACGCGTTGTTATGGAAAAGCTACTCCGCAAAATCCGGGGTGAGCTTGCCAAAGACCCTGTTATTTGGGCGGCGGAATTAATCAACGAAATCGACGCTCTGCTGGGGGATGAGGCGAACGGGGACAAGGATACCTAAATCCGAGTTTAAGAGCACCTGGGGCTTCCTGACGCGCTGGGTGGGATCCCAGGTGCTTATTCTAAGGAGGGAATGATGGAGGAAATCATTTGGCAAGATTTGCCGCAACTGCTAACTGCCCGAGAGGCCGCGTACCTTTTACGGGTGCATGTAAATACGATTTATAATTGGATACATAATGGGCGCCTACCCGCTTTTAAGATAGGCCGATCGTGGCGTGTCCGTAAATCAGCTGTATGGATGGTTTATCAAAATGCCTAAGCGAGTAGACTCAAATCAGGCCGAGATAGTGGCCGACCTGCGCAAGTGCGGCGCGTCTGTGTGGTCTCTCCACGAGGTAGGGGGAGGATTCCCGGACATCATAGTTGGCTTTCGGGGAGTGAATTACTTGATCGAGATCAAGACGCCAGAGGGAAAGCTCGTAGTTCGTCAACGTCGGTGGCATGAGGTCTGGCCCGGGCAAGTGGCCGTAGCACGCACGTCTGAGGAGGCCCTGCATATCATCGGGGTACTTCCTCCAATCGTCATCGACTATTCATAGAAAAAGCCCCGGCTTGTCGGCATGTAGCCGTGAAGCCGGGGCAAAAGGAGG
>JAUVPY010000165.1 GCA_030598425.1 Anaerolineae bacterium | reverse complement strand
TCAGGGCCTTACGCAATGCTGCGTAACCCCCGTTGGCAGTATAGACATCAATATGGTTGATATCGGGTATATCTCGGTGTCTGAGTAATACGTGTTCCGCCAACAGATTCATGTGTTATCCCAGTTCATCCAAATAGCCTAAAAAACGCTCTATTTCGGCGTGATAGAGGATCTCCAGCCGACGTGCCTTTTGCAAAACAAGTCTCATTCGTTCGACATCCAGATCAGACGTATACATGCTCCGGAATAGATGCCGAAACCTTCGTAGCTCGTCCAAGCACTGATATGCCTCGTCACTGAGCAGTCTGGGTCGAATATCCTCAATGTCCAGCGTCATTCGCCTCAGCAGTAGAGCGTGCCATCGGCTGCTATTGGTAATGTCGTTTTCAAACGTCTCTGCTACGCGCTGAAATATGCTTTCAAAGGCATTGTAAAGATTATGCAGGTAGTAGCCAATCACAATGGCTTGCTCGTCATTGGCGATGGCATCACCCTGACGATCCAGTTCAGCGTATATCCGATCAATTGCCCGAAGGTCGGCGTTGATATCGGCCTTCAACGCCAGAAGCTTCTCTCTCATAGATTAACCGTCCCCTCTCCTGCACGCGTCGAGCAAAGTTCGAACCAGGAACGAGGTCACGTAAGTCGACAGCCCAGTCCGGCATCGCCTCCTCCAGATCTCGCCAGAGCGAGAAGAAGTCAGCGGCATCAACGCCTTCTACGGCAATGTCGACATCAGATTTAACCCTAAATGCGCCGTGACGCAACACAGAACCAAATAAGTAGGCTCGGCGTACCATCGCGTAGCCAGGTATGACGCTTCTGATCGCATTGATAGCCGCCTTCAGCGCTGCCTGGCGCCGAAGCTCTCGCCTGGCTTGCTCCCTTTCTTCGCGGGCGATGAAAGATCGGCGGCAGGCAGCCACGTCGACGTTAAAGCGGTTTTGCTCCGACACGGACTTTATCACCCGCCAGTAACCTCCTCGCTGCTCTCCTGTCGCAGTCCGGCGATCACAGCGTCCATCCCCTCACCAGTCAAGTTCTCATAATATTCGAGGTTGATCTGCGCCACGGGCGCTTTGTCACAGGCAGCCAGGCAGACAACCTGCTCAACCGTGAACAGGCCATCCTCGGTGGTGCCCCCTTCCGGCGGCAACCCGAGCCGCTCACACAGGCGATGATAGAACTCCTCGGCGCCACGCAAGGCACACGGTAAATCGGTACAGACCTGGATCATGTACTTTCCGGTCGGCTCTTTGCGAAACAGGGTATAAAAACCAACAAGGGCTTGCACCTCGGTGATGTTCATCTCGAGTGCCTGGGCCACGTCACGCATATCATCGTCAGTCAGGTAGTTCTGCCGGCGCTGGACGATATACAAGGCAGCCAGTACCGCCGATTGCTTGTCAGGGTACTGCTTCAGAATCTCGTCGAGTTCCCGTTGTTCAGCTTCCGATAGCACTTTATTGCTCCGAAAAAGGTCAACGAGTTTACAAGTTGACGTACCACTGAGGAACTGGCTGACTCCCTACTCGTTGCCCCAGTTAACTCATTGCATCATTACCGATCCACGTCCCCCAAGACAACGTCAATCGAGCCGATGATGGTAACCAGGTCCGACAGCAAGTGCCCCTTGGCCATAAGGTCAGTTGCCTGCAAGTTGACGAAGGAGCTGCCCCGTATGTGCAGCCGGTAAGGCATGGCGGTGCCATCACTGACCAGGTAAAAACCCAAGATACCCTTCGGGTTCTCGGCCATACCGTAGACCTCACCAACTGGCGGTTTGTAGCCCTCGGTGTAGAGTTTGAAGTGATGGATGAGAGACTCCATCGAATCGTCTATCTCCTCACGTGGAGGCGGGGCCACCTTGCGATCGTCTGTGCGGAAGGGACCGTCGGGTAGTCTATCCAACGCCTGTTCCACGATGCGCAGGCTCTGTTCCATCTCGCGCATGCGCACCTGGTAACGGGCATAGCTGTCGGCCTCGGTGGCGGTAGGGATGTCGAAATCGAAATGGTCGTAGCTAGAATATGGCCGTGCTTTGCGCAGGTCGAAGGGCACACCGCCTGCCCGGAGCATAGGGCCGGTGACGCCTAACGCGATGGCATCTTTGGCCTTGAGGACGCCAATCCCCTTCAGCCTTGACAGCCAGATGGGGTTACGCGTCAACATCGCCTCATAGTCCTTTAGACGCCCCTGAAAGTCGTCCATAAAGGCACGCACCGCGTCGGGAAAGGCACCAGGGATATCCTGTCTCAGCCCGCCGACACTCATTCCAGTGGTCGTCAGGCGCGCGCCGCAGAACATCTCAAAGATGTCCAGGATCCACTCCCGATCGCGCAAACAGTACATCAGCAGACTGTGAATAGAGCCGCTAACGTCGTGGGCGTGGGTCGCTATCCAAAAGAGGTGACTGGCGATGCGCTGCAACTCGGCCAAGATGACGCGGATGTACTGGGCGCGAGGTGGGATGGCGACCCCCAGCAGCTTCTCCACGGTGAGGACGTAGGCCAGATTGTTGTTCATCGCCGCCAGGTAGTCCATTCGGTCGGTATAAGGGATAAACTTCTCGTAGCGCTTGTTCTCGCCCGTCTTCTCAAAGCCAGAGTGCAAGTAGCCGACGTCCGGATTGACACTGACGATGCGCTCGCCGTCCAGCTCGACTGCCAGGCGAAGCACACCGTGAGTCGCCGGGTGTTGCGGTCCCATATTGATGACCAGGTGCGTTTCCGAATCGACGTCTTCTGGCAGCTCGCTGGGATAGGACGGCCCTTCCATGATCTGCTTGCCCAGATGGGAAAAGCGAGGGTTGTCACGGTCAGAGCTGAAGTAGACCGGCTCGCCTCCCAGCGGGTAATCCTTGCGCAACGGATAGCCCACCCAATTGTCAGGCATCAGAATCCGACGCAGCCATGGATGCCCGGTGAACTCAATCCCCATCAGATCGTAGACTTCGCGTTCGTGCCAGTCGGCAGTAGGCCAGATCCCAGTGACACTGGGACACCTTGGCATCTCGGTCGCGCCATTCCACGGAAGGGGGACCTTCAGCCGAAGACTATGGTTCTTGGGGATGGAATACAGCTCGTAGACGGTGGCGAAACGGGGTTCAACCCCCAGACTACTCCGGTCTACGCTGGTCAGGTCCACCAGCAGGTTGTATCGCAGTTCTGGTTCGTCGCGCAAGAAGCGAGCCACGTCAAGCAACGCTTCGCGGGTCACAGCCACAGTCGCATCGCCGCGAAACTCACTCACGTCAAGCACGGCATCCGGGAATTGGGTTCTTAGCTTCTCAACGGTTGGATTAGGCATCAGTCCCAAGCAATGGTAAATAGGGCAACAGGTCAACGGGCCAAAATGGCAAAGACCTTGGTTGACCTACTGCTCACCCATTTCTACCCGTTCACCAAGTTTCTCTTGCTCCTGAATCTTCTCTTGGAGCAGCGTGAGGGCGTAGAACAGAGCCTCCGGGCGAGGAGGGCAGCCCGGCACGTACACGTCAACAGGGACAAGTTTGTCCACGCCTTGAACAATGGCATAGTTGTTGAAGGGTCCACCTACGGACGAGCAATCGCCCATCGCGATAACCCACTTGGGGTAAGGCATTTGTTCATACAGTCGCTTAACGACAGGGGCCATCTTATTGCTAACCCGCCCGGAGACGATCATCAAATCGGATTGGCGTGGGGATCCACGAAAGACCTCAGCGCCGAAGCGTGAGATATCGAAGCGAGAAGCGCCAGAGGCCATCATCTCAATCGCACAGCAGGCCAACCCGAACGTCATCGGCCACATGGAATACTTGCGGCCCCAGTTGACAGCCAGTTCAAGAGTGGTGGTGATAATCCCAAGGCTTCCAGTTTTTTTATCGGGGTGCTCCATAGACTAGATACTCCTTACTCCCACTCCAAAGCGCCTTTTTTCCATACGTATATATACCCAATCAACAATATCAACATGAAGATCCCCATCTCGATCAAGCCAAAAAGCCCCAGTTTGCGAAAGAGGACCGCCCAGGGATAGAAGAACACCACCTCCAGGTCGAACAGAATAAAGAGCATCGCGACCTTGTAGTAGTGCACAGGGACTTTACGCCAGGCGTCGCCGTAGGGGATTTTCCCAGACTCATACGCCTTCAGTTTGGTGGGAGTGGGGCAGCGAGGTCCCAGCAAGGCAGGCACAACTAACGCTATAACGCCGAAGAGCCCAGCGACGACGAAGAACACCAGAATTGGCAAGTACTCAATCGGCATAGGAGCAGAATCCTTTAAGAGGGTTCTCCCAGTGATTTGAGCAGAGGATCAATGCGTTAAGTTTATCACAGCTTATGGGCGTTGTCAAGAAAATCAGACCTACTGACTATTATTTTGGCGGTTGCTGGTGCTTCTAAGCCAACGCATCTCTAACAAATAGAGCCACACATTCAATGTGGTAGGTCTGGGGGAACAAATCGAGGGGCTGGACCTCGACCAAGCTATAGCCGCTCTCAACGATGACTCTCGCATCGCGAGCAAGGGTGGCAGGGTCGCAGGCCACGTATACGAAGCGCTCCGGTCGCAGCGATGCGAGACGCCGAACCACTTCGGGGCCACAGCCGTTGCGGGGCGGATCAGCAATGACGGCGTGAATTCTTTCATCGAGGGTGGTCAGAGCCTGTGCGACGTCGTGGTTGATGACCTGCACGTTATCCAGTCCAGCCGCTTCGACGTTGAAATGCGCATCGGCCACCGCTACAGGGCTGGCTTCAACTGCGATCACCTGAGCCACCTGTGTTGCCAGCGCGATACTGAACAGTCCCACGCCGCAGTACAGATCGAGCAGCGTCTGATGGGGACGGGGCGCTAGGTAGCCGGCAACCGATTCTACCAATGCCTCGGCCCCGCCCGTATTGACTTGGAAGAAACTCCCCGCCGAGACGCGATATTGGTAGCCGGCGACCCGCTCGAACAAGTAATCGTTGCCAACCAAGGTAACGGGGGTGCCATCACCCAACATCAGCGCGCACGAGATAGGCAGGTCCACCATCAATTCAAACGGTTCATCGTCGCTTGTCTCAAAGATCACTAATTGCTGTCCAGTGTTGTCCCCGGCCCGCAGAGAAAGCCGTTCCAGATTCTCAATCTCAATGTCCAGTTCGCCATAAAGCTCAGAGATCAGAGGGTGCATAATAGGACACGTATCGATCGGCTCCACTCGTTCGCCGTCGGCCGACACGTAGCCCAAGCCGTCGGGTGAACTGTGCAACTGCACGTGATTGCAATAACCCCATGGATCACCCACGGCACGAGCCGGGCGAACGGGGGCGTCGTTCAGCCCGCCCAATCGGGCCAATTGGTCACGCACCACATCTGTCTTGTAATGGAGCTGGGCGGGATAGTCTATGTGCTGCCACTGGCATCCACCGCAGGCATCCGGACCAAAGTGAGGGCAGGCCGGGGTCGTCCGTTCTGGCGAGGGTTCGATTACCTCTCGCAGCCGTGCCCTAGCCCACCCTTTTTTGCTCGTCTCTATCTCGACGCCCACAGTCTCGCCCGGCAAGGCGTAAGGCACAAAAAACACCTTGCCTTGATAACGACCCATTGCCGGGCCACCGTGGGCCATCTGCGTCAATTTCAGCGTAACCAATTGCGACATCAACAGGGTCTACGCTATTTTGTTGGTTGTCGTCAGATAGGCCAAAGCCTGCTCCTGCTCCCCGTCCATCACAATCTCCAAAAAACGCCCGCCGGATGCAGTGCGCACGTCAATGACCTTAACATATTCGGCATAAGGACCATCGTCTGGAAGCAACTCAGACAACACGTTGGGCACGGCCTCCAGGAACACCCGGTTGAAAATGACGCCCTCGTCATTGGGATACAGTGGCAATGGATAAATGCTGGATTCTACAAGGTCCTGAAAGAAGTGCGTGCCGTAAGAGCACTCTGGAGTTTCGCCATCTATCCCCATCGCAATTTCGACCAAAACACGAGTGTTGTAAATATCCGCGTAGGTCACCTTCACCCCTAAGTCAATATTCGAGCCCCCCCAGCGCCCCGGTCCCATAAGTATGAAGCGCTCGTTTTCAAGCCGCTTGTTGAGCCGGCCGATAATCCGGCCAATCTCAAGTTTGCCCGAACGTTCGGGGATTTGACTATACGCCTCGGGATCAACGTAGACAATGTAGTTGATGTTGGAGACAAAACCTTGGGGCACGAGTTTATTCGCTGAGAAGAGCTTGTCCGCTTCGGGCACATCGGTTGGAAGCTCTAGCTCCTCTCCCCACTCCCGGCTAATGAGCGGACGACATTGAAGCAAATGTAAGCTATATTCCGGTCGTGGACGATCGGTGACGATGTCAACCGCGAATTCCACATCGATCGGGAGTTGATAATACCTCTCCAAGGTCTTAAGAAGTGCCTTCATGTCCGACATGAATGTCGCATCTTTCACCAATCCATCAAAGGTGAGGACCAACCCCTTGGGGTCCAAGTCGCTGCCCAAGGCGAAGATAGGTTGCATATAATCTCCCTTATCCTGCGTAGCCAACAATCGGATACCAGGATACCTGGCCGAGATC
>JAUVPY010000424.1 GCA_030598425.1 Anaerolineae bacterium | reverse complement strand
TGGTGCAGTGCTGCTGACCGGGCTTGGCCTTAGAAGCTTGAAGGTACGCTCCTAACTCACAACCAAAGGGGAGCGCCAGCGGGGTGGCGCTCCCCTCGCTTTTCGTGATAGATGGGAATGTCCTATGGAATTCATTACTCGCTTCGTTAACGCGATTGTAGACATTCATCCGTTGCACAGTATGACAGTGCATTTTCCCATCGCACTAACCGGGACGGCGTTTCTATTCCTCGTGCTGGCCCTTTGGCGGAGGAACGAGGCGCTGGAACAGGCGGCCTTTTATCTAATTGCACTCAGTGGGATCAGTACCATCATTGCCGGGTTGACTGGATATCGTGATAATATCGTCCGCTTTGAAGGTGAAGCTCCCTTGGTCAACGCCAAGGTCTTTCTGGCGCTTACCCTATTTGTGCTGACGCTAGGCATCACCGTCAGCCGCTGGCGGGATCGAGAAATCCTCTGGAGGCCTTCTACGATGGTGATGTACCTGTTAGCCTTTACAGGTAGCTTTCTCCTCGCCGCCACCCTGGGTTTCCTGGGTGGTGTTATTCTGTACGGGTTCTAGCGAGTAACACTGTGACCAGTTCGTACTGGAGGACCGGCTCTCCGGCACCGCGTCGGGAGCGGTTAGCTTGGCCCACCCTGGCGCAAGTGTTACGCCAGCTCGGCATCGTAGCCGCAGTCGGTTTGCTGTGGGGTGTCCTATTTTTTGGATATCTGCGCCTGACTAAGCCTCAGATTGAGGCACCAGGCGTGACTGCGCCGGAACCTGTTGCCGTAATGATTACACCGACTTCCACATCAAGTGTGACACCACTTGCGCCCACCCATACAGCCACTGCTACATCAGTTGTTGAAACATCTGCTACTCCCACGCCGACTGCGATGCCAGAACTCACCGTCGGTGAGTCGCCTTCTCCTGAGCCATCGCCGACATTGACCGATACACGTGTCCCATCCTCACCCCCGACCGATACGCCCGCACCCCCAAGCAATACACCGACGCCGATTCCAGAGGCTAGTTCTGAACCGACCAGAGGCGGGACGCCCTCTCCTGAACCATCGCCAGAGCCAACCAGTACACCTGCACCTTCCCCAACGCGGACTGGTACGCCCTCACCTGCCCCAACGCCGACTTATACGCCCGCACCTGCCCCAACCCTAACTGATACGCCCGTACCTGCCCCAACACTGACTGATACACCCGCACCCCCTAGCAGCAGCAAACCGACGCCGACCCCAGAGATGGTCGTGGTCAGTTTCTCGGGGGATGTGTTACCCATTTTTCAGAGACGTTGCGTCAAGTGCCACGGAGGCGAGAGAACCGAAGAAGGGTTAATCCTCAAGACCTATGCTGATGTGATGGCTGGCTCGTGGAACGGCCCGGTGATCGAGCCGGGGAGTGCTGCGGATAGCTACTTGGTCGAACAAGTCGTCTCAGGCGAAATGCCCAAAAAGCAACCTGACTTGCTGCCCTCGGAGATTCGGGTTATCAGCGCTTGGATCGATACTGGGGCACTGGACAACTGATCCCATAGGGGTCACGAGACTGTCATGCCGATGGCCCGCCCTGGATACGACAACAGCAAGGGTAGTGCCTCAGGAAAGCTTGAGGACTACCCTTGCCGTTCGTTTCGTCGGGGATAGTATCAAAGGCCAAGCTCGTCGGCTACCCAGCCGATGCCCAGCGTCTCCAGCTTCACGCGGGTAGGATTGCCTGTCTCCGCGTCCCAACCACACATAGCGTAGTAAGTGTCGACCGCCTTCTGCCACTCGCCCTGGTCGATCACATAACCGTCGGATGGGCCTCCCTTAAGGGGGGTCTTGAAAAATTTCTTGGGCAAGGTATCGGCCTCGCGTCCGATTCCCTCGCGTGCATTGAAGGCTCTCATCATGTTCAACCGGCGCTCGCCAACTTGCATCAGTTCGTACAGACTGACGTTCCAGCCGGTCACTGCCTGGGCAGCTTTCACCAACTGGTCAGGCCCGTAGAGCTGCCACGCCGGTCCGAAGACGAACTGGCATACGTTGATGCTGTCCATGGCGCTGTACATATGTTGGGTTATCATCGCAAAGCGCACCATCTCTTCGTTGAGCGCCAGGTCAGGCTGTGGATCGTTCAGGCCAAGCTGGGCCATGCGTTCCGGGTAATCGCGGTAACTGGGGTCGTGCTCGTGAGACTCGTGATCGGCGCCAAAGGGATTGACGGCGTAGATCAGGGCCAGGGTGCGCTTGGTCTGCGGCATGTGAGCCGGCGCTTCTTGGTTCTTGCTGGTGATGAGGAATTCTTCGGTGCCGCGCCCGATCTTGGCTGCAGCGTGGGCAGAGCCTTCGGCCAGGATGTCACCGATCCCCTCCCGGTTGGCGATCATCTCCACCATCTTGACCATCGCCTCAGCGTTGCCAAATCGTAACTCAATGCCCCCTGTGTCCTCAACCGTGATAAGCTCTTCTTCAAAACACTCCATAGCCCAAGCCACGGTTGCCCCACACGAGATGGTGTCCATACCGTACTTGTTGCAAAGCTCATTGGCCTTCGCAACGGCGGCCAGGTCGCTGATGCCACAGTAGTTGCCGAACGTGGAGGAGGTTTCATATTCTGGACCGCCATAGTGGGGGTCTACCTTGTACGGACCCTCCTTGATCTCCACCACGCGCTTACAGCGGATGGTACAAGCGTAGCAGGTGTCACGCCCGTAGCGATCTTGCTTGTCCTCGTCAGCGCCCTTCAGGATGGTGTCGTACATAGTAGTGCCATCGATCGCCTCCCATCCGTCGAACACACCGCTGTTGAAGTTGTAAGTGGGCAGCCCGCCGTCCGTTTGCTGGGAGCCGGTGGTTTCGGCGGTGCCGTATTTGGCCAACCCGTCCACGTCGGACTCCGGGACATTGGCCGCGCCCCAGCGTGCCAGGTCATTCAGCGCGTCTTTATCAGCTACCGATGGCCTGTTGGTGCCCCGCACAGCCACCGCCTTGAGGTTTTTGGAGCCCATCACGGCGCCCATGCCGGTCCGTCCGTTGGCTCGGTTGCTCATATTGATGAGCGCGGCATAGCGTACACCTTTCTCACCGGCGGGGCCTATCTGGAGCACTTCGATCTTGTCATCATCCAGTTCCTCTTTGAGAATTGCCTCGACCTCACCGGTAATGTGCCCCCACAGATGGCCAGCGTCGCGCAGTTCTGCCTCGCCGTCGTGGATCCAGAGATAAACCGGTCTTTCAGCTTTCCCTTTGATGATAAGGGCGTCAAATCCAGCAAATTTCAACTCGGCCGGAAAAAAACCGCCGGACTGCGCATCGCCAATACATCCCGTCAAGGGCGACTTGGCGGTAGAGGTGAGCCGGCTTTGCCCGGAGATAGGCGCGCCGGTCATCACACCCACACTCAGGGCCAGGATA
>JAUVPY010000351.1 GCA_030598425.1 Anaerolineae bacterium | reverse complement strand
CCTCTCCCCATTCTTCAGGGACTCGACTAGCTTCTCCTCCAATCCCAGGCTGGACGTAGCGTTGGCCTGGGGGTCGACATCTACTACCAACACGCTGCGTCCGTGCGCCGACAGAAAAGCGCCGATGCTGACCGCAGAGGTTGTTTTGCCGACGCCCCCCTTTTGATTGGCGAAGGTGTAGACTTTAGTCACGGCGTACGTCCCGGGGAGAGAAGTTTGTATCGGGTGAAGGAGTTTACGTTCGATCCATTTGGTTCAGGTATTCATCCACCTGTTCCCGGCTGGGAATCGCAGATATGCCCTGTCCTTCCACGGAAAAGGACGCAACGGCATTGGCAAAACGGGCTGCTTCCCAGGGGTCTTCGACCCCCGACGATTGGGCCGTTTCATCCAAGCGGACCAGAAAAGCGCTGGCAAAGACATCGCCAGCTCCGGTAAGATCCGCCTCGCGGGCCGGGCGGGTAGGGAAATGGCGAACCTGACCAGCGTGATACACGGTGGCACCGTGCGCCCCGTGAGTCAAGACGACCGTACGCGTCGAAGAAACGTAACGTTCAATGCACCACGGGTCACCACAGATGTCCTCTTCGCCCAGGATCAAGGCGGCCAGATGTGGCAGCAATCGTTCAGCACCGGCCCACTCGCCCAGCGAGACGTGGCCCGTCTCATCCCAGGTTCGAAACCAGCCCTGTGCCGTGGCGATGGCGCGAGAGTTGAGGAACAAGTCCACCAGCGATTCGTCTATTTCGCCGACCAGGGGGCCCAGGTGCACCAAAGGGACCTGACGCCATTCGGTTGGGACCGCATCTGGACCAATCGGGTCAGCCAGCGCGCTGATATATTGCTCGCGAACGCCGTCGACGTAGATATTCCGAAAGGTGGTTGTGGCTTGAGATGGCGCACATACGATCTCAACGTCGGCTAAAGTGTCCGGCAAAACCAGATCAGCTTCGGCGCTGGTGACAATGGCCGCTCGTTTTCCTAGCTTGCTGGCCGTGACGGCCGCATAGGTGACGGTCCCCCCAAGGGTGAAACCGCCAGAGATCAAGTCTTTCGTGATGGTACCAATGACTAGATAATCGGGAATCGCCATAGTTGTACGACCAATAATCCGAGGGGGAGGGACAAGGGATCAGGAAATCAGGTGTCAGGCAAAAAGGCCCTGATACTAGATTTCCTGATCCCTCACCTTTCACCCATCCGTATTGGACACCGGTTCAAGAGCGCGCTACTCACTTAGGAAGGATGGTAACTTTACGATTGTCCCCCTCCCCGATGCTCTTGGTTGTCACCTGGGGATGATTGCGGAGCGCAATGTGAATGATGCGCCGCTCATTGGGCGGCATAGCCTCCAGAACCACTCGTTGCTGGCTAAAGGCCACTCGGTCGGCCATACGATTAGCGAGCTGGCGCAACGATCGCCTGCGGCGCACTCGATATGACTCCACATCAACGATGACCGGCTCCCACCGCTCCAATTCTCGGCTCATCATCAGTCGGGTCATATACTGCAAAGCCCGCAGCGTTTCGCCCCGGCGGCCGATAAGGATGCCCAAGTCATTACCGGTGACGTCGAGGATAAGCGCCGGTTCTTCTCCTTCTTCGGCCAGGTCGTCTCCCATCCGTGTTTGTACTTGGGCGCGGACCTTCATAAGATCAAGTAGTCCTTGCAGGAGATCGCTTGCCATTTGAGCGATTTCGGGATCCGGCACCTCTGACCCGGTCACTGGTTCTGCCGGAGGAACCGGTGTGCCTGCTTCCTCTTCAACCAGAGTAGACCCCACATCGGTCGGTGGCCCATCCGGTACCGCTACTAATCGCACTTGCGCATCTTCGGCACCGATACCCAGCACACCGCTTCGACCGGGATTCACAACCTCAACTTCAACCTGATCGCGGGTCAGACCTAGCTCGCTCAGACCGCGCTCGATTGCCTCTTCTACTGTCTTCGCGGAGACTTCAACGCTTTCTTTTTCGCTTGCCATCTTTTTTGGTCCTTTTTGTAGCAGGCGGATTCTCGCTTACTGGCACCGCCGGCGCCTCGGCTGTAGTCGGTGCCGGCCTGAGGGGTCCCAATCCGGTTATGAAGAATTGCTGGATCAGACTGAAGATGTTCGACGTGACCCAGTAAAGCACCAAGCCCTGTGGCACTTGCAGCGCAAAAAAGCCGAACATAAAGGGCATCAGCAACATCATTTGACTCATGGAAGCCTGCTGCGGATCGGCGGTAGGAGACGGCGTCATCTTCTGAACGATGATCTGGCTGACGACGGTGAGGATCGGCAGCACGAGATAGGCGACGGCATCCGCCCAACCAACCGCAGGTGGCAGAGGCCACAACCAGCTCAATCCCGCGTACTCGCTTACCGGCCCGGCCAGGCTGGGAACCCAAAAGAAACCCTCGTCGAGCAGCCCCTCGTTGGCCAACCCAAAAAGAGCCCGATAGAGTGCAAACCAGATGGGCAACTGGACAAGCATGGGCAGACAGCCCCCCAATGGATTGACACCTGCCTCTTTGTACAACTCCATTTGGGCCTGGGACATCTTTTCCCGGTCCTTCCCGTACTTCTTTTTCAGTTTCTCAATCTCGGGCTGCAACGCCTGCATCGCCTTGGAGGCGCGCAATTGATGCAAGGTGAGGGGCATAGTAAGCAACTTGATAACGAGGGTGAAAAGAATGATCGCAAAGCCCCACGAATAGGGAATCCCCATTCCATCAATCAAATTGGCAAATGTCGTCAGGGCCCCTGCGATCACGCCAATGAAGGCCTGCCAGATATTCATATTAATAAATCCTCCAAAATAGCCGATGGTCGGTACCTAACAGAAGACGTTGTGCGACTTGCCACCTTTCTCTGCCATCTGTCTATCGACGATCTGCGTGTACTACCCATCAGTCTTTGTGCAACTCGGGCACTGGGTCGTGGCCCCCCGGGAAGAAAGGTTGGCAACGGGCAATCCGCTTGACCGCCAACCATCCCCCTTGCAGGATGCCGTATCTGCTAATCGCTTCGTATCCATACTCGGAACAGGATGGCTCATACCGGCAAGAGGGAGGCAAGAGCGGAGAAATGAACCGTTGATAAAGACGAATGAACGTCAATGCTATGTACTTCACTCGGACCCATTCTCTCCATTCAAAGACTCGTACAAATTAGCCCGCCTAAGAAGATGCTCAACCCCCTGGGCAATTTCGGCATAGGAAGCGTGCCTCATGTCTGAACGGGCGATGAAGACCAAGTCCCAGCCATCAGAAATCAAGGCACGACGCAGACGAACCGCTTCGCGCATGCGCCGCCTAACACGATTGCGCACCACTGCCTTGCCAATGCGTTTACTGGCGGCGAAGCCGAAGCGGCTATGTTCCAGATCATTGGGAAGAGCGCACAAAACCATTAAATGGTTAGGCCAGGAATTGCCCTTGTGCCGGACTCGCTGGAAATCGGCGTTGAGCCTCAAACGATATTTGCGCTCCATTGAATCACATACTGCAAACCCGCGGCTGATCTGTCATTTCGCTGACCTACGGACTCGCTTGTTGCGAAGCTAACCGGCGTTCCAGTTTATTCGTTTCGGGTGGCGGGCTTGAGGAGCCAGCCCACGCCGCCCCTTCGAACGCCGGGCCTTTATCACATTGCGCCCGCCTCTAGTTTGCATGCGGGCCCGAAAGCCATGCACGCGTGCCCGGCGCCGCTTCTTTGGTTGATAAGTTCGCTTAGGCATTACGCAATTGTCTCCTAAGTGGCCGTCAAAACTAAGTCTTCCGCCTGCCTGCGGAAGTCTGCTTGAAACGTTCTATTCCAGGCCCCAAAAATGCTTGTCACTACTGGAGGGAGCTTACATCAAGACATTATACTCTCTGGCACACGCGCCTGTCAAATTTAACCGCACGCTCAGTATCCTCCGGCCTCCCTCGGCAAGATCAGACCCGGTCGTGGCGACACCAACCGGGCCCTGACTACACCTTCCAACGAAGGTCTTTTGACGTCCCAAACTTGAAGTCGCGCCAGAGTGAGGCTACACCTCCTCTTGCGAGGGTTGACGCGTCACGTTCGCAGCCTGTGGACCCTTTGGCGTGTCCTCGATGGTGAACTCCACCCGCTCATCCTGGTAGAGG
>JAUVPY010000263.1 GCA_030598425.1 Anaerolineae bacterium | reverse complement strand
GCACAGCACCGGTTGGGTTGTGCGGCGAGTTGATGATGATCATCTTGGTCTTGCGGGTGATGGCCTGTTCCAAATCAGGCGGGGCAACCTGAAACCCATTTTCCTCCCTTAGAGGTACTCGGACGGCTCTCGCTTCGGCCAACCGCATGCAGTTCAGATAGTTCAGGTAGAATGGATCGGGAACCAGGACTTCATCGCCCGGATCGAGCAGTGCCAGCATAATGGTTGACAACGCCTGGTTGACGCCCAGGGTGATGATAATCTCACTTTGAGGGTCCACGCGGATACCATTTTCCCTGTGCAGTTTCTCCGCGATGGCTTTCCTCAGATAAAGGATTCCATAGGAGGAGGAGTAGTGCAAAAATCCCTTGTCCATAGCCTGCTTGGCGGCATCCTTGATGTGTTGGGGCGTGTCGAAATCGGGCCGTCCGATCTCAAGATGTATCACCTGTTGGCCCTGGCTTTCCAATTCGGTGGCCGCCTGGAAAATCTTCCTTATCCCGGAAAATGGGATCATGTTCATTCTTCTGGCTTCCCAGCGTTCGCGTGGCATTGAGTCAGTTCCTCCCTTATGAGAATAGGATCACATAGCATTCTACTCTCTTTCTCCCATTTCCTAAAATTCGCCGGTGCGATGTACCTTCAGAAGCACCCTTGCCATCGCGATTCGTATCACAACACACACCATGCTATACTGTCCGCTGCTGGCGCGCTTGGCTGGCTTTGGTCGCCTCGGTACGGCAGGATAGGAGATGGAACTTCTTCATAGCGGCGTTTACATCTCAGGAAAGGCAGGTGCAGTAAGATGAAAAACCGAGAACTCCTCATGATCCCCGGACCTATCGAGTTCACCCCAGAGGTGCTGCGAGCGATGGGCTTGGCCAGCACCAGCCACGTAGCCCCCAACTTTATTGAGGTCTTTGGCCAGGCGCTGGAGCGGATGCGTGACGTATTTCTGTGCCCCAGCGGGCAGCCCTTCGCGGTCGCCGGCTCCGGCACGTTGGCTATGGACATGCCGGCTGCCAACCTCATCGAACCCGGTGACAAGGCTTTGGTGGTGAACACCGGCTATTTCAGCGATCGCTTCGCGGCCGTCCTGGAGCGCTATGGTGCGGATGTCACTCAGGTGAACGCCCCAGCTATTGGGGATGCGCCCCCCTTGGAGGATGTGGAGGCTGCTCTGAAGGGTGGTTCCTACAAGCTGATGACCGTTACTCACGTAGATACGTCCACCGGCGTGGGCACCGACGTCAAGAGCCTGGCTGCCTTGGGGCGTCAATACGGAGCGCTGGTCGTGGTGGATGGTGTATGCTCTGTGGCGGGCGAGGCGCTGTACCAGGAGGACTGGGGTATTGACGTGGCGCTCACCGCCTCCCAGAAGGCGGTTGGCACGCCGCCGGGACTGGCTCTGGTGGTGGCCGGACCAAAAGCAATGGACGCCTTCCACAAGCGGGCAACGCCTGTGAGAAACTACTACGCCGATTGGAACGAATGGTTACCTATTATGGAGGCCTACGAGGCTCGCCGGCCCAGCTACTTCGGGACACCCGCCGTGAACCTCGTCTGGGCCCTCAACGTGAGCCTGGGGCAAATCCTGGATGAGGGGATGGACGCCCGCTTCGCTCGTCACCGTCGGCTGAGCGAGGCGTTTAAAGCAGCCATCAGCGCCTTGGGGATGAAGCAGGTGCCGGTGAGTCCCGATGTGTCCGCCACCACCCTGACCGCGCCTTATTATCCGCAAGGCGTGGATGTCACCCTGTTGGGGCACGTCAAGGAGGCGGGTGCTATTCTGGCCGGGGGGCTGTATCCTCCGATAAAGGCTGAGTACTTCAGAATTGGTCACATGGGCGTCGTGAATCAGTCCGATGTGCTGGCTACGCTAGGCGCTATCGAGACAGGGCTTAGTCGGGTCGGTTACAAGTTTGAGGCTGGAGTAGGTTTGGCTGCCGCACAGGCAGTCCTGACCCAGTGAGGTGCCGGGGGCACCCTAAGCTTCATAGCAGTCCGCGCTCCCGATACCATTTATATGCATCCTCCGCTGCCTGGCGGAGTGGAGTTTGAGGCAGTCCCAATTCGCGGACTGCCTTGCTGTTATCCACGTAGAAGGTCTCGCCGCCCAATAGGATCTGTTCGCCGGCTACCAGCGGTGGCCAGGGGCTGAGCGCGTTGAAGGTATCAATGATGCGTGCCAGGGGAGGTAGTGTCCAGTGTGGCAACACCAACCGAGGGCGTGGCCCCCCCGTGACTGAGGCAATCGTCACCGCTGCATCCCAGTGAGACAGGTTTTCGCCACCCAGGATATAACGCTCGCCGACACGCCCTCTCTCAGCGGCAGCCAGGTGGCCGTCCACCACGTCGTCCACGTGGACGATGTTTGAGCCGCCGGGCGGCACCACCAGCAGTTGCCCCTTGACTGACGCTCGAATGAGGCTGCCTGATATAAAGTTTACGTCCCTGGGGCCGATGACAATAGTCGGGTTGACGATGACGGCTGACAGTCCTCGCTCTACCGCCATTTGTACTTCAAGCTCGGCCAGGTGTTTGCTGTGGCCGTAAGGCCACCAGCTTAGCTCTGTAGGGAAGACCTGGGACTCGTCGGCCGCAGTTCCGTGCGGTGGATAGCCCAGCGCGGCCACCGAGCTGGTGTGCACCGCCCGCTGGACGCCGACGGCCAGCGCCGCTTGCACGACGTTGCGCGTCCCCTCCACGTTCACCCGGTAGACAGTTTCTTTGCTGCTGCGCCAGTACTGCGACATAGCCGCCACGTGAAAGACCAGCTCGCGACCTTGCATAGCGGCCAACAAAGAATCGGGGTCAAGGATGTCGCCGACGGCGTAGTCCACCGGCACACCCTCCAGCGCCTTAAGCTGCGAGGTGATCCGGCGCAGCACACGTACATGGTCACCGCGCGCCGCCAGCGCTGCCGCGACGTTCGATCCAACGAACCCGGTCGCGCCAGTGACCAATACTTTCATGTCGCTCGCCTCCGATCCTCCTGTCTTCCGATTTCCTTCCAGGCCGTTGTCTCTCAGTATAGGGCAGGACACATAGATTCAACAAACTCGATGACCAGATTTTAAGCTAACGTTCTGAAATCTTTAAGCTAATCCCCTTGACTCTCGCCCCATTTCTGAGGTATCATCAGACAGGCCAATATCCCCAGGGCTTGTGGGCAGGCATTCAAACCCTACTACATATAGTGCTTTCGCTCTGGCTTACGATCTATCGATGCCGGGAGGTCCCACTTAGTGCGCTACCCGTACATTTCCATTGAAGGCGTAATTGGCGTGGGCAAGACGACGCTTGCCCGCTTGGTGCGTGACTCTTTCGAAGCAGAGTTGCTGTTGGAAGTCTTTGAAGAGAATCCCTTCCTCAGCGACTTCTACGCCGATCGGGAGCGGTACGCCTTTCAAACCCAGATATTCTTCCTCCTCAGCCGTTATCGGCAGCAGCATCGTGTCATCGGGCCAACCCTGGCCCACTCAACTCTCATCAGTGATTATAGTTTCGCCAAAGACCGTCTCTTTGCCCACTTGAATCTGTCGGGCGATGAGTTGGAGATGTATGGGCGCGTCCACAGCGTCCTGGCCGAAAAGCTCCCTTTGCCGGATCTCGTCGTCTATCTGCGGGCCGAGCTGGACACGCTGATGGACCGCATCGCCACGCGCGACCGGCCCTACGAGCGTGCCATGAGTCGCGACTACATCGCCGATTTGCGTGGCGCTTACGAGCGGTTTTTCACCGAGTATCACGACGCACCGGTGTTGGCGATTGACACGGACGGCCTGAATTGGGTCAGCGACCCTCAAGCGTTGGCGCACGTAGTGGGGCGGGTGCGAACGGCATTAGAGGATGGCTTTGAGCAGCCACCGCTTCCTATGTTTGAGACTGGGTATCCGCCGGACGCGGAATACGCAACGGATGAAGGAGTGGTTCGCCCGCCACGCCGTCGGTTGGCTGACTTTCAGCGCTGGCAGCAGGCCCTTGACCAGGGCGACGCTGCCTTGAGCGATCTCTACTTTAATTTTATGGGACTCACGCAAGAGGTGGGTGAACTCGGGGCCGAGATGACGGCCATCTGGCGCCAGCAGAAAGTCCAATTTCAAAAAGTTGGCAATCAGCCTGAGGCTCTGGACCTGGCAATGAGCGAATGCCTGCCACATCTACGCACCGAATTAGCCGATTGCCTGGCTTACCTGCTGAAGCTGGCCAACAATGCGGGAATCGACTTGGAGGCCGCCTATCTGGAGAAGGCGAATCAGTAGACAGAGGTCAGTAATCAGTAGGCAGAGGTCAGTAATCAGTAGACAGAGTAGGGGAGAGAGGGTGGAAGATGAAGAAACATTTTATTGCTGTCGCCGGTAATGTGGGAGTGGGCAAGAGCACACTGACCACGATGCTGGCGGAGAAGTTCGGTTGGGAGCCGTTCTACGAGGCAGTCGGCGACAATCCCTATCTGGCCGATTTCTACAAGGATATGCGCCGCTGGAGTTTTCATTCCCAGATTTTTTTCCTGTCGCGACGGTTGCGCCACCATCACCAGTTGCTGCGCAGCCCCAACTCGGTGGTGCAGGACCGCAGTGTGTACGAAGACGCTGAGGTTTTTGCCCGAAATCTCTATCAGCAGGGCAACATGGGCGACCGCGATTATCACAGCTACCGCGAGTTGTACGAAGTGCTGGTGCTGTTCCTTCCTCCCCCCGACCTGGTGGTTTACCTCAAAGCCTCGGTGCCCACCCTGTTGGAACGCATCCGCAAGCGGGGCCGTGACTTTGAGCGCGAGATTTCCCCTCTTTATCTGCAGCAGCTTAATGAACTATACAATGCATGGATTGAGGATTTTACCCTCTGCCCCGTAGTCACCATTCCAGCCGATGATCTCGACTTCGTGCGTTTTAACGGGCACTTGGACGTGATCGGGGACCAGATATTGGAGAAGTTCAGAATCGAAATCCGCCCTCTGG
>JAUVPY010000265.1 GCA_030598425.1 Anaerolineae bacterium | reverse complement strand
TGAGAATGGAGAGGGCTCCCCGCTCACCTATGCCCAGCGTGTAGTTCCCAACCAACTCGCCACAGGCACGGACGCAGCGCCGGCAAAGAATGCACCGGTTGTGATCCAGTACGATATGCTCGTGTGAGCCGTCAACCGTATACGGCTCCCAATTCGGCTGCAGTGGCCAGTGGGTCATATCTTCATCATAGGCCGCATTCTGCAGCTCGCAGTCGCCGCCGCTCATCTGGCAATACATACAGAAGTGGTTGCGCTCGCTGAAGAGCAGGGTCAAGATAAACTTGCGTGCCTCGTGGACCCGAAGTGTGTTGGTGCGGACTGCCATGCCGTTGCTCACTGGCAGGGTGCAAGATGTTTGCAGCGTGCGAGCCCCTTCGACTTCGACCAGGCACAGGCGACAACCACCGTATGGCGTCAATTGCGGGTGGTCGCAAAGGGTCGGAATCTTTACCCCGGCCATTTCCGCTGCCTGCAGCACTGTCGTGTTTTCGGGCACTTCGATTTTTTTGTCATCAATGGTCACACTGATCATTATCTATCCTCCATCCTGACCATGGTCAGGCCCTGACCACGTCAGGCCCTAACCACGTCAGGCCTGATCGCATCGGGCCTAAGCTGCTTTTGCCAGTTGCCCGCTCATCGGGCAGGCCCCTGCTGGACATACTTTTAGTTGGACGTGGGCGTCAACTTCTGCTCTGAAGTGTCTGAAAACGTCGCGAATGGGCACGGAAGCCGTCTGGCCTAAGCCACAATGCGAAAACTCGGTCAGGTTTTCACTCAGCATTTGCAGGTCGTCCAGATCTTGTTGGGTGCCTACCCCCTCGGAAATGGCAGTCAAAATCTGGTAGGCCCGCTGGGTACCAACTCGGCACGGGGTGCATTTGCCGCAACTCTCGCGCTTAAAGAAGTTGAGCGACACCTTAGCCAAGTCAACGACGCACGTGTCTTCATTGCAGATCAGCAGGGCCCCAGAGCCTAGCGATACGCCGGCACGCGCGTAGGAATCAAAGTCCAATGGGGTATCCTGCAAGCTGGCGGGCACAATCGAGCCACTTGAACCACCCGTCTGTGCCAGTTTCAGCGAGGCGCCATCTTGCATCCCCTTGCCGTAGATGGCGATGACCTCGCGCAAGGTTATACCCATCGGTACTTCGATCAGGCCGGTAACATTCACGTTCCCTAAGATGGTGTACACTTTTGTGCCCGGGCTGTTACTGGTGCCGAAGCGTCTGTACCAGGCGGCACCGTGCTGGATGATTGGCGGCACATTAACAATCGTTTCTACGTTGTTCACCACTGAGGGTTTTCCCCACAAGCCGTGTGTGGTGGGGTAGGGGGGACGTGAACGCGGTTCACCCCGCTTCCCTTCTATCGACTCGATGAGGGCCGTCTCCTCGCCACAGATGTAGGCGCCTGCTCCGGCGTGGATGTGGATGTCGAAGCTAAAGTCGCTGCCAAAGATGGTCTCTCCCAGGAACCCCATCTGCCGCGCCTGGCTGATCGCTGTGGCCAATCTCTCCTGGGCCAGGACGTACTCGCCACGGATGTAAATGTAACCTTCGTTTGCGCCTACTGCGTAGCCAGCAATGGCCATAGCCTCGATTACGCTGTGTGGGTCCCCTTCCAGGATCAGACGGTCCTTGAATGTCCCCGGTTCGCTCTCGTCGGCGTTGCAGATAATGTATTTGGGATAATCGTCTGTCTGGGATACAAAGCGCCACTTCATTCCGGTTGGGAAGCCCGCGCCACCTCTTCCTTTCAGCCCCGACTTACCGATTTCGTTGATCACCTCGGCCGGCGTCATCTCGGTCAGTGCCTTTGCCAACGCTTCGTACCCGTCGTGAACGATATAGTCTTCGACGTTTTCAGGGTCGATCAATCCGGCCCTGGCCAGCACGATTCTTTGTTCCGCCGGTAAGGTGCCTCGGCGTGCAGATAGCCAGGCAATGCGCCCCGAGAGTTCTCTGGTAGACGCCTCGAGCCCGGCGGCAATGCGTCTCTCTACAAGATGTTCTTCCACCAGAAACGGGACATTCTCTGGTGTCACCGGCCCATAGATGGTTGCTTCCGGGTAGATAATCACCATAGGCAGCGCATCGTGACGGCCAACGTCGCCAACCATTGACACCACGACTTCGTTTTCGAGATCGGCTGCCTCAATTGCTCGCTGTAGCCGTCGATGTACTTCTTGCGCGCCTCGCCCTATACTCTCAGGATCGCTTGACACTAATACCAGTGAACGGATAGGCTTCATGGTTATCCCCCTTTACGCATACCGTGCCAGGATCTCTGGGACGCCATCGGGCGCGACGTTGCCGTAGATGTCATCGTCAACGATGATGACTGGCCCAACACCGCATATCCCCAGGCAACTGGATGTCAGCAGCGTCCACTTACCGTCCTCACTGGTCTCACCTGTTTCAAGTCCCAGTTCATCCTGTAGTGTCTGCCAAACCTGCCGGCCGCCGACCACGTGGCAGGGTGCACTCTCACAGAATTGGATGACGTGCCGCCCTCTTGGCTTTGTGGACAGCATCTCATAGAAACTGGCCACAGAGAAGAGTTGACTTTTCGGCACCCTGAGCGTTTGCGAGAGTGCTGCCATCGTTTCACTGGGCAGGTACCCGAATTCTTGATTAATGTCGCTGAGAATTGGAACCAGCGCTTCCGCGGTCGCTCCGTGTCGGCCGACTACTTCCTGCACAAGGGAGTTCACATCTTGTGCACTTTTAGTACCAACTGTCATGCTCCTCCTCCTGGGAAGTGGCAACTACGCATAAGCCGGAATCACGTACTTTCGGATGATCTTTGATTCCATAATGTGCTCTCTCATTATGGCTTTTGCCTTTTCCGGGGAGACTTTCCCGTAAGTGACTTTCGGCTCTTGGCCGATAGCTACTTCGACGATGGGGTCCCACTCACACAGCCCAACGCACCCCGTTTGGGAAACGATGATATCGCCCAGGTTCTCGTCTTCTATGGCTTCAAGGATGGTCTGCATTGTTTCTCGAGCCCCGGCCGCGATACCACACGTGCCCATGCCAACGGTGATCTGGGCTCGGCTGGAAGCGGCTCGTGCTTTGCGCCTTTCCAGTTCTTCTTCCTTTACTCGTCTTAAGTCTTCAAGTGATTTTACTGCTGACATCTTGCTACCTCCTGGGCTGAGCGATCGCTCCAATTCACGAACGATAATAAGACCTAGCCAGTCCTCATCGTGAAGTTTGTCACGATATATTCTATCACATTAATGCCAGATGGTCATATGACAAACGTCATTTTAACTTGCGCGGGTTGTCAATTCGTAAAAGGCCGGACAACTCGCACTTGTTCATTTTAAGTGAGAGGCGCCAATTTCGTCTAAGATGCCGGTCGTTAACGTGATTTTTGTCACGAACGCTGCGCCCAAAAAAACGAAGGTCAGTTGGTCGGATGAAGCCTACAGGGTCAGATTTACAGAGTCTCTGGGGTGCGGTTAGACCGCCTGTTGAGGTAGGTCCCAAAGAGCACAATAAAAAAGGACGCATGCGTCCTTCAAAGGTGGAGGGGAGAAAGGTTCACAAGACCGCCGTCGTAGCAGAACTGTAGACGGGACGGCAATTCGAGGTGTTTCTCCAGGTTTAGCTAGGCTTGCACAGGTTGCGAAGCTGGTGCCTTCTTGTGGCGATAGACGATTCGCCCGCGCTCCAGGTCGTAGGGCGACAATTCGACGCGCACTCGGTCGCCCAGCAAGACGCGGATGTAATACTTACGCATCTTGCCCGACAGGTAGGCCAAGACCACGTAGTCGTTGTCCAACTTCACGCGAAACGTGGTGTTAGGCAGTGCTTCGGTTACTGTGCCTTCTACGATCAGTTTTTCCTTACTGTCTGCTGGCATACATCTCCTCTTCTCGTGTACGAACGTTCGGCTTGGGCATGTTCCCCAAGCCTGACTCGCTTATTCTAGCACGATTGGCAAAGACTGTCAATTTCAGCACAACTTTGTGCGAAACTGCACCAGGCATTTGACAGCCTTTCCCAAATGTGCTAGACTCTCGCCGTCGGAGTGCCTATGATGGTGGAACACACCCATTTCTTGAAATTCCATCTTTTGGAGCTCCACTCTGTGGAGCCTCATCCTGTGGGCAAGTCGTTGCCGGGCAAGTCGTTGCCTAGGAGGAATCGCAGGAGCCAGCCGGACGAAAGGTCTGGATAGGTCTATTTGGGGTTTCATTTCCCAACCAAAGGGCGTCGTTGCCAGCCTTCCAGATAAGAAGGCTGGCTTTTTTGTTTGAGGTGCTCAGTTGCAACGCACTTTGCGAAGTCCCGCGAAGCCGGGGCGAAGCACCCCTGAAGGGAAGCGCAAGGGGCCGAAGCGCGTCGCACCTAAGGCCTGGGGAGAGGTAGCGTGATTGAGGTAGGCATCTACGGAGCCACCGGTTACACTGGTTTTGAACTGATCCGTATTCTGCGGCAACACCCTGGCGTATCTCTGAGGTTTGCCACATCGGAGACCTGGGCCGGTGCACGCCTGAGTGACGTGTTCCCGGTCCCCCATGACCTGCCTCTGATCTCTGAGGCCGAGGCCGATCCAGGTACGGTAGAGGGGGTCTTTTGTTGCTTGCCCCACGGTGCGGCAATGGCTACGGTGGTTGCCGCCCACGCGGCCGGAGCTAAGGTGATTGACCTCTCGGCGGACTTCCGACTGAGTGATTCAACGGTTTACGAGGAGTGGTATGGACTCGCGCACACTGCGCCCCATCTGCTGCCAGAAGCCGTCTATGGCCTGCCCGAGGTCTACCGGGACCAGGTGGGGGGGGCGTCGTTGGTGGCCAACCCCGGTTGTTATCCCACCAGCGTGCTGTTAGCCCTCTACCCCTTGCTTCAGGCCGGCCTCATCACCGGCGGCCCCATCGTCGCCGACAGCAAGTCAGGCGTGAGCGGGGCCGGGCGCAAACCCAGCCTCAAGACCCACT
>JAUVPY010000111.1 GCA_030598425.1 Anaerolineae bacterium | reverse complement strand
GAGCCGCGCGGCAACGGCTCTCCACGGCGTCCAATCCGCGCCGAGCGTGTCGAGTTCTTCCGGTGTCGGTCGGGCCGCGAGCCGCTTGACCCTCTGGGCTGCACTTGCCAGCGCCAGGTCGCCAATGGGCCAAACGTCTGGCCGGCGCAGCGCCATCAGCAGATAGATGTCCGCCGTCCAGGGGCCAATGCCTTTGATGTCCATCAGCTCAGACCGCACATCCGCGTCGTCCAACGTCTCAAGCTCAGCCAGGTTGAGACGCCCGTCCAGAATGGCTCCCGCCAACTCCCGGCCATAAGCAGTTTTTTGACGGCTGAAACCGATACTCTTGAGTTCGGCGTCGTCCAGTTCGAGGAACCGGGCTGGGGTAAGCGGCGAGGCTGCCGCCAGCAGACGATCGAACGCGGCCCGGGCCGAGGCCAGCGAGACCTGCTGCTCCAGGATGATGTGCATCAGCGTGGGGAAGCCCGGCTCCCGCGCCCACATGGGTGGTGGGCCGAACTTCATCCGTATTTGGGCCAGGTCTGGGTCACGGTCGCACAGAACGTGCAGACCTTGCGCAAAGGTCTCCTCGGTCAGAGATGCGGGAGCCTCGGTCTGTAGCAAACTTGTCTCGACTTTAATCATCCTATTGCTTCCTTTTCCCAGCCATAGAGTACATGAGGTGCCACTCTTTGTCAATAAGAAGAAGGGCAAGACTAACGGCTAGCTTCGCCCTATTCTTGTCTCGCGTTCTGTATTGCCTACGCCCCGGCAAACTCTGTCGTGGCCCGGAGAATTCTGGATTAACTTGACTGGTAACCTCCAATTTATTTTAGATATTGTCAGGTTTTGGGAGAAAAAAACAGAGGGTTGACTCTATCCAATAAATGTAGTATACTTCTGGCTTAATGTTATACCCCAACAGTGACGTTGCCGTGCAACTTGCTGGTTGGGGTACTCTTTTTTTGGGAGGAGATTCAGAATGCACCAGAGTCACCCCAATAACCCGCGCGGACTACCCCCTAAACAAGGCCTTTATGACCCCCAATTTGAACACGATGCCTGCGGAGTGGGCTTTGTGGCCAACATCAAAGGGAAGAAATCCAACGAGATCCTCCGCCAGGCCCTCACCGTGCTCTTGAACTTGACCCATCGTGGCGCCCGCGGCGCTGAACCTGATACGGGTGATGGCGCCGGTATCCTGTTTCAGGTACCGCACGCCTTTCTCAGCAAGGAGTGCGCCGACGCAGGCATCCGGTTGCCGGCTCCTGGCGAGTACGGCGTGGGGATGGTCTATTTGCCACACGATGATGCTGAACGTCAAAACTGCGAAAGGAATTTTGAAGAGATCATCCGAGAAGAAGGGCAACAGGTGCTTGGCTGGCGGACCGTCCCGACCGACAGCGCCTCGCTGGGGAAGACGGCCAAGGCGGCTGAGCCCCTCGTCCGCCAGATTTTCATCGCCCGTGATCCCGCGATCCGGGACGACATGGCCTTTGAGCGCAAACTGTACATCATCCGCAAACGCGCCGAAAACGCCATTCGCTACTCAGACGAGATGGAAGGCGGTGACTATTTCTACATTTCCAGTCTGTCTTATAAAACCATCGTCTACAAGGGGATGCTTTTATCAGAGCAACTGGGGGAGTTCTACCCCGATCTGTCAGATCCCTCGATTGAAACGGCTCTAGCCCTGGTCCATTCCCGCTTTAGCACCAACACATTTCCCAGTTGGGACCGCGCCCATCCCTATCGCTACCTGATCCACAATGGAGAAATCAACACCCTGCGCGGCAACGTCAACTGGCTTCACGCCCAACAATCACTGTTCCAGTCTGACCTCTTTGGGGACGATATGGCCAAAGTCATGCCCATCATCCAGCCTGACGGAAGCGACTCGGCCATGTTCGACAACTGCCTGGAGTTTCTGGTTCTGGCAGGTCGATCGCTGCCCCACGTCGTGATGATGATGATCCCGGAACCCTGGTCCAATCACAAAAGCATGAGCGACGAAAAGAAGGCGTTTTACGAATACCATAGCAATCTCATGGAACCGTGGGACGGCCCGGCCTCGATTGGATTCACCGACGGGTTCCAGATTGGCGCAGTCCTTGACCGCAACGGTCTACGCCCCTCGCGTTACTACGTCACCAAGGATGGCCTGGTGATCATGGCGTCTGAGGTCGGCGTGCTTGACGTGCCACCGGACCAAGTGGTTCACAAGGGCCGCCTCGAACCGGGTCGAATGCTGCTGGTTGACACCAGAGAAGGGCGCATCATCGGAGACGAAGAGCTAAAACACAGCATTGCCACAGAACACCCATACCGGGAATGGCTGAACGAACACCAGGCCGCATTAGACAACTTGCCCCCCCCACTTCCTCACCAGGTGCCCAGACCCGTCCGCAAGACGGTGGTTCGACGCCAGCAGGCCTTTGGCTACACCTTCGAAGACCTGAACATTTTGCTAGGGCCAATGGCAAAGAACGGGATTGAACCCCTCGGCGCTATGGGGAACGACGCGCCACTGGCCGTCTTGTCTGACAAGCCCAAACTTCTCTACGACTACTTTAAACAACTGTTTGCTCAGGTCACTAACCCACCTATTGACGCCATTCGTGAAGAGCTCGTCACCGCCACAGAAGTGATGGTTGGCGCCGAAAGCAACCTGCTCGACCCCAGGCCGGAGAGTTGTCACCAGATCAAGGTGAAGAACCCAATTCTGACCAACGAGGAAATGGCAAAGATTCGCTTTATCTACAACCGTGGCTTCAAATCGGCCACGCTGCCAATCCTTTTCAAAGCGTCGTCGGGTGGCCCGGGCCTGGAAGGAGCCATGGAAGAGCTATTCCAGGCAGCCGACAACGCCATCGCCAACGACGTCAACCTGCTGATTCTGTCCGACCGGGATATGGACCGGGAGCACGTCCCCATTCCCGCTCTTTTGGCCGTGGCCGGTCTCCACCATCATCTCATCCGTGCCGGCACACGAACCCAGGTAGGTCTGATCCTGGAGTCGGGTGAACCTCGTGAAGTCCACCACTTCGCCTGTTTGATTGGCCAGGGTGCAACCGCCGTCAACCCATATCTGGCCTTTGAAACGCTAGACTATATGATCAGGGAAGGGATGCTCACCGATACTGACTATGACCAGGCGATGAAGAAATACGTCAAAGCCTCAATAAAGGGGGTGGTCAAGGTCCTGTCCAAGATGGGAATCTCGACCATCCAAAGTTACTGTGGAGCGCAGATATTTGAGGCCATCGGCATAAACCAGGTCGTGATCGACAAGTACTTCACCGGCACCCCTTCTCGAATTGAGGGGATTGGGATCGACGTGATCGCCCAAGAAGCCCAAATGCGACATGCGCGAGGCTTCCCCAAACGGCAGAACAACGGACGGGCTCTGGAGGTTGGGGGCGAATACCAATGGCGCCACGACGGCGAACATCACCTTTTCAACCCCCGGACAATTCACAATTTGCAGTATGCCTGCCGCACCAACAACTACGAGGTTTACAAAGAGTACGCGGAGTTGATCAACGATCAATCCGAGAGGCTCGGCACGCTGCGGGGGCTGTTAGAGCTCAGATACCCCGAGAACCCCATCCCATTGGAGGAGGTCGAATCAGTCGAATCGATCTGCAGGCGCTTCAAGACGGGAGCGATGTCCTACGGGTCCATCAGCAAGGAAGCACACGAAGCGCTGGCCATTGCCATGAACCGTCTCGGCGGTAGGAGCAATTCCGGCGAAGGAGGCGAAGACCCCGCCCGATATATGCCGGATAATAACGGCGATTCGCGCAGCAGCGCCATTAAGCAAGTCGCTTCGGCCCGGTTTGGCGTCACCAGCGAATACCTGGTCAATGCCCGGGAACTTCAGATCAAAATGGCCCAGGGCGCAAAACCGGGCGAGGGGGGACAGTTACCAGGCCGTAAGGTCTATCCTTGGATCGCCAAGGTGCGGCATTCAACACCCGGCGTGGGCCTGATTTCGCCGCCGCCCCACCACGACATTTACTCTATCGAAGACTTGGCCCAGTTGATCCACGACCTCAAGAATGCCAACCCGGAGGCGCGTATCAACGTCAAGCTGGTGTCCGAACTGGGGGTGGGGACCGTCGCCGCCGGGGTAGCTAAGGGACACGCCGACGTGGTGCTCATCAGCGGCCATGACGGTGGGACCGGTGCCTCCCCTCAAAGCAGCATCAAGCACGCCGGCCTACCGTGGGAACTGGGGCTGGCCGAAACCCACCAGACCCTGGTCATGAATGACCTTCGCAGCCGAATCGTGGTCGAAACGGATGGTCAACTTAAGACGGGTCGAGATGTCGTCATCGCTACCCTACTCGGTGCAGAAGAATACGGCTTTGCCACTGCCCCGCTGGTTGTCCTGGGCTGCACCATGATGCGGGTTTGCCACCTGGACACGTGCCCGGTCGGCGTCGCCACCCAGAACCCGAAGCTCCGCGCGAAGTTTACGGGCGATCCGGCCCACGTGGTTAACTTTATGCGCTTTATCGCCCAGGAGATGCGAGAGCTGATGGCCAAGCTCGGCTTCCGCACCATCGATGAGATGGTCGGACGAACTGACAAATTGGTAGTGAAGGGGGCGGTAGACCACTGGAAGGCCAAGGGGCTCGACCTCTCCAGCGTCCTCTATCAATCAGATGCGCCGCCGGAGGTAGGGCGATACCGCCAGATTCCTCAGAACCACGGCCTTGACAAGGCCCTCGACAATCAGCTCCTGCTAGATATGTGCCGACCGGCTCTGGAACGGGGTGTGCCGGTTGCCGCTACGTTGCCTATTCGTAACGCCAACCGGGTGGTGTGCACGATCCTGGGTAGCGAAGTGACCCGCCGCTACGGCGCTGAGGGTCTCCCGGAAGACACCATCCGTCTTCGCTTCCTGGGATCGGCCGGCCAGAGCTTCGGGACCTTTATCCCGCAAGGGGTGACGCTCGTTCTGGAAGGAGACTCAAACGACTACATCGGCAAAGGGCTTTCGGGCGGTAAGATCATCGTCTATCCACCCGGGGGTTCAACCTTCCTGCCCGAAGAGAACATCGTCATCGGCAACGTGGCGTTCTACGGCGCTACCGGGGGGCAGGCTTACATCCGCGGCGTGGCCGGTGAGCGTTTCTGTGTCAGAAACAGCGGCGTGCGGGCTGTCGTCGAGGGCGTGGGCGATCACGGCTGCGAATATATGACTGGCGGGCGCGTGGTCGTGCTTGGCTCGACGGGTCGGAACTTCGCGGCCGGGATGTCGGGGGGCGTTGCCTACGTGTTGGACGAGACTGGGGATTTCCCCAGCCGCTGCAACCAGGGGATGGTCGACCTCGAACGGTTAGATGATGACGCTGAAATACGAGAAGTAGAAAGCTTGATCCGGCAGCACGCCGAGTACACCAACAGCGAGCTAGCCTGGCGTATTCTGGGTGACTGGGACCGTAAGTTACCGAAATTCGTCAAGGTTATACCCAAAGATTACAAACGCATGCTCGAAGCCTTTGAACGAGTCAAAGCAGATGGCTTGAGCGGCGAGGAAGCGGTGATGGCTGCCTTCGAACAGAACAAAAGCGATCAAGCGCGCGTAACTGGGAATTAAGAGGGGGGCACTAGAATGGGCAAACCTACCGGCTTTATGGAATTTACGCGCGAACTGCCTGGCTATCGCCCTCCCCAGGAACGGATCCACGATTGGCAGGAGATAAATCTGTACTTTCCAGACGACAAGCTCCAGACACAGGGAGCGCGCTGCATGGACTGCGGCATTCCCTTCTGTCACACCGGCGTTTTATTGAACGGCATGACCTCGGGTTGTCCAATTAATAACCTGATACCCGATTGGAACGACCTGGTCTACCGGGGATTGTGGCAGGCGGCGCTGGAGCGTCTGCACAAAACCAACAATTTTCCCGAGTTCACCGGCCGGGTTTGTCCGGCCCCGTGTGAAGGGTCGTGCACCCTGGGCATCAACGAACCGGCAGTTACCATCAAGAACATCGAGAATGCCATTGTGACCAAAGGCTTTGAACAAGGGTGGATCGTCCCCCAACCCCCTAAGAAAAGAACCGGCAAAACGGTGGCCATAGTCGGGTCTGGCCCCGCCGGGTTGGCCTGTGCTGACCAGCTAAACAAGGCTGGCCACACCGCAACCGTCTTTGAGCGAGCTGACCGTATTGGTGGACTATTGACTTACGGTATCCCCAACATGAAACTCGCCAAGGAGGTGGTCCAGCGCCGGGTTGACCTCGTGGCCCAGGAGGGTGTCCAATTCATAACCAACACCGAAGTCGGCACAGATTATTCGGCCGACAATCTCCTTTCAGAGTACGACGCTGTGGTCCTGTGCGGAGGTGCCACCAAGCCGCGCGACCTGCCCACCCCAGGACGACATCTTGAGGGCATTCATTTCGCCGTGGATTTTCTGCGGGCCAACACGAGGAAGGTTCTCGATGGGGACATCGCCGGCGTCTCACCCTGGGAAACCCGAACCGGAAATGGGGACTTTGTCTCGGCCGAGGACAAAGACGTGATCGTCATCGGCGGCGGCGATACCGGCACTGATTGCGTGGCCACCTCGTTACGCCACGGGTGCCGATCGTTGGCACAATTCGAGATCCTGGATCGCCCCCCTGATGAACGGACCCCCGACAACCCCTGGCCGGAGTGGCCCAATATCTTCCGCGTCGATTACGGACAGGAAGAAGCTGCGGCCGTCTTTGGTCAGGACCCGCGTTATTTCTCTATCATGACCAAAGAATTCGTCGGGGACGAAAACGGCCAGGTTCGAGAACTGCACACCGTGCAAATCGAATGGACACCCAGCAGCAATGGCAGCCGGCCATCCTTCCGGGAGATCCCCGGCACCGAAAAGGCCTGGCCTGCCCGGTTGGTTCTCTTGTGCCTGGGTTACCTGGGGCCCGAGGATACGCTCCTCGACCAGCTTGGCGTCCAACGCGATGGACGCTCCAACGTCAGGGCCGCGTATGACCAGTACGCCACCAATATCGAAGGGGTTTTTGCCGCCGGCGATATGCGCCGTGGCCAGAGCCTGGTGGTGTGGGCCATCAATGAGGGCCGCGGCGCTGCCCGTGAGTGTGATCGATATCTAATGGGCGAGACCAGTCTGCCCTGACGACAACCGCATGAGAGAAACGACAACGGCCCCGGTCTTAAATACCGGGGCCGTTTCGCTACCAGGTTTCTACCTTAATCCCAGGTATGTGATCTAAGGGATAGAATCCAGATCCGGCAAGGCCAGAAATGAGCATCATACGCCCATATTATCCCTGAATACTGTAATTGACACTTACAATATTCAGGGACCTCACCGCTTTATTCTCCCAGGATGACGACACAATTCTACAAGTAGGCCAGAGCCGGCTCCAACCCTTTGTCATCGGCCACGGACAGAACGGTGCACAGCAACTGGGTGGCGTTCCCCTTCTTGGTGTTGTCGTATTC
>JAUVPY010000086.1 GCA_030598425.1 Anaerolineae bacterium | reverse complement strand
GGGGCGGGGTATTGATGATGACCACTGGTGAATTGCCAGCGCCGATGCGAAAGTCTCTGTTAACTGTTGGCTTTGGTGTTACCGTTTGTGGTGGTAAGTATAGAGACGAAAACGCCGATCTTGTAGACGGGCGTAGTTTGGAAGCCCTATATAGACGGGGATTGATCTCTTACCACACGACTGGTGGCGCTCCGATGCGAAGCGTCCTTAATCTGACGTCCATAGGATGGGAAATATTCGATAAATTGCAGGATATATTATGACCATATGGGGCAGGTTGAAAATGGCAATAAGAGCATTTCGTGAGCAATTCGTATCGGCCTCTGCGTTCTCAGAAGAGGAGTTTGCAGACCCCGATGCGCGGAAAGTGCGCTACGATATTTTGTGGGCTCAGTATGAGAACACCGTCTACCGAAGCATCCACGCCTGGGCAGGCACCTACAAGACGCGCTATGCGTTGTATCGCTACATCCGCAACATCTACAATCCTGCCTACCGCCTGGGTGAGTTCTGGAAAGCTCACCTTTGGGGTGGGATGCTAGATGCCGAGGCAGGGGAGGAGGGCGCACTACCCATTGCCACCACCAACGAGGCCCTGCGGCCGTCCATCGCCGAAGTGTGGCAGTGGTCAAATTGGGCTATCCAGAAAGACATCGTGACTCTCCACGGCTCGATCTATGGCGACGTGATCCTGAAAGTGATCGACGATGTGGAGCGTGAGAAAGTCTATTTGGAGAATGTGTACCCGGGTCTCATCACAGACCTCACCAAAGACCCATTCGGCCATATCAAGGGCTACGTGATCGAGGAGGAGCGGGCACATCCTATCCACGGCCGGCCGGTGACGTACAAAGAAGTCTGTGAGCGAGATGAGCAGGCCGTGATCTACCGCACTTATCTCAACGATGCCCTGTTTCCTTGGAACGAAGAGGCATCGGAGTGGGTAGAACCTTATGGCTTCGTGCCGATGGTCCACATCCAGCATAACGACGTCGGACTTGGATGGGGATGGTCCGAGTTGCATCCGGCTCGTAGTAAAATGCACGAGCTCGACGATCTAGCCAGCTTGCTATCTGACCAGGTGCGCAAATCGGTCAACGCCAAGTGGCTGTTCACTGGCGTAAAGGCGACTAGCCCAGACCAGACGATGACCACCACAGAGACCACAGGCAGGCCAGAGCCAGGCCGGGAGGAGGAGCCTGCCCTCTACTCCCCTGATCCGCAGTCAAAAGCGATGCCTCTGGTGGCACCCATTGACATCGAGGGCGCTATTCTCCACATTCAAGAGATTCTCAAAGACTTCGAGCGTGACTACCCAGAACTCAAATTTGACACCTTGCGAGTGGGGGGAGAGGTCTCGGGCCGGGCGCTGCGCATTGCCAGACAGCCGGCGGAAGTCAAGGTCTTACAGCGCCGGACCGGTTACGACGATGGCCTGAAACGTGCGCTTCAAATGGCGCTGAGCATCGGCGGGCTGCGCGGCATCTTCTCAGGCGTCAACCTGGACAGCTTCGAGGCCGGCGCCCTGGACTTTGAATTCGATGAGCGAGGTGTGTTCGTCACTGACAAACTTGATGAGTATGAGGAGGAGCAATTTTTCTGGGCAGCGGTCAAGCTGGCCAGGGAATCTGGTATGCCCTTGGTGGCCTATCTCGAGTACGTTGGCTGGGATGAGGCGGAGTTGGCGAAATTGCGTGCTGATCCTGAGCTGCAAGCCAAACAGGATATGCTCGAGAATATGGGCACGTTCGGAGATGACGAAAGCGATGAAGACGAAGAGTAAACCGCCACTACCTATGCCAGAGCCGCCTATGCCTATACCTGATCCTGAGCCGCCTGAATGAAGAAAATAATAATCATCTTTGCAGCAATATTGGTATTGAGTTGCTCGCTCACACCGAAGCCCGAACCGCAAACGTGCGAGGCGGACTATTATCGGGGCGTGTACACGCTGTGTATGGTGCTCAATGCCCAGGTGGCTAAGGGTGGCTCTACACGCCTCGTGGATTGCGGCAAATTGGCTGAAGAGGCAATGGAGAAGGGCTGGCACGATCTTGATGCGCCTGGCTTCGAGTGGCCGCCTGAACAGGACGTGAGCGGGTCGAGTGCGAGGAGATGAATGCCTGACCCACACGAGCGCAGCATAGCATCGGCGTTGAAAAGCGTGCAGCAGCTCAAAAAGCTGACCGATAGGATGCGCGGCACGAATAGCGCAATCCACCGGGCCTATCGCACTGTGCTCAGGGCATTGAAGGGCAACACTGATAATCCTGCAATCGTCACTGATGCGCTGATCACGCTTGAAGATAGCATCAGAGCGGCGGCGGCGACTTACTACGACGATGCCCTTGCCGTGGGGATGGCTCAGGCTCAAAGAGACCTGGCGATCTATGGCCTGGGTCAGCCTGACAACATCGATCCGAATAGCGCCAATCTTGCTATTGCCTCGACTATCAGTCTGTTGCATTCTCAAAACGAGCAAGCGCTTTCGATTGCCCGGCTCGATCTGGGCGAAGAATATATCATCGGGGACGCCTCCCGGCGTGGTATCATCCAACCGGCGCCGATTCTCAGCGAGATGTCTTTTTGGCTAACTTCCCTATCTGTGCTATCATATGAGCAAGGCACCAAGCGCAAGATGCCCGAAGTGGTCCGGCAAGCGGTTGCACAGATCGATCAGCATACTACGCGGACTTGCCTGAACGTACACGGTCAGATCGTGGGGGAAGACGAAGATTTTCACCTGACCGGCACGCCAAAGTATGCTGACGATATGCACGATCCGCCCTTTCATCGGGGCTGTAGAACGTCGATAGCCAAGATACTGCCCAAATATTTGGACGATGAAGTCACGGCGGGGATGCGTGAGGATGCCATAGAACAGGGCAAAAAGCCTAAGCCCAGCACGATGGTAGGGAGAGCGCACTACAGAGTGGTTGGCAAACGTGTGCAAAAGTTCTGGGCGGGCAGGTGGCATCGATACAAGACGTATGATACTAACTTGGCAGCTAGATATGCAGCAGCCAAACTTAACAAATAATCTGGGGAATCTTATCGAAAGGGGAATCCAATGTCTAACGGGAATATCACCATATTCAGAATCGTAGCTAGTGCCGTTATCGGGCTGGTTTCGATTAGTGGCGGTATCTTCCTGCTGTACTCTGGCGTGGAAGTGCCAAGCACGTTCTGGTATCTGGCGGCTGCGGCCCTGGTTGGCGTGGTCGGCGTGGATGTGTTGGCGACTATCGTCAACAAAATCAAGAAATAACAGGCTGAGATGGCCGAAGGGATAAGTCGAGATGACTGACAAGGAACCGACTCCAGAGGAGTTGCAAAAAGAGCTGGACGATGTGCGAGATGCACTAAAGAGGGCCAATGCCGAGTCTGCTGGCCGGCGTAAGGAGCTCGAGAAGATCGAAGCGGAGAAAGCGGAAAAAGACAAGGCCGCTCTATCCGAAACTGAGAAACTTCTCGCCTCGATCAAGGCTGGCAAAGACGCGCACGAGGCCCTGGCGAGTGAATTGAAAGCGGAGAGAATCCGCACAGCAGTTATCACCGAAGCGACAAAACTTGGGTTTGCCAGTCCAGAGGATGCGATGGCCCTGATTGACCTGTCGGAGGTCGGGACGACCGATGGCAAAGTCACCGGCTTTGAGAAGTCATTGAAAGCCCTGGCCGAAAGTGGCCGGCTTGCTATGGCGGATCAGAAGCGCGGTGACAGTCTGGGCACGCCTTTAGGCAAGGGCAAGCCCGCAGACAAGGCGGATAAAGAGCCTGTCACTATCAGAGTATAAGGAGAATAACAATGGCAAATTTAACTGTTACGGCTGCCCAGGTGGCAGTGATCGATCCGACCAAATCGGTCTTGAAGGACTTTCTAGCCAATGCTGCCATCACCAAGGGGCAGGTCGTGGCAATGGGGACTGATGGCACGATTGACCCCGCCGATGCCTCAGACGGCGGCGGCTATCTCTTCGAGCAAGTTGTTGGCGTTGCCATCAACGCTGGCGGTGCTGGCGCGGCCATCACCGTGCTAATGCAAGGCGAAATGGCCGGCTACACTGTCTCGGGGCTGAACTGTGGCGCGATCGTTTACCTATCTGACGACGCCGGCAGGATGGCCGATGCGCAGGGGACTGTCCTGGTTCGCCTGGGACGTGTCACTGCCCTGACCGACAAAGGCACGACCAACGTAACGCACATCCACGTTGATCTGGCCGAAGCACTTTGGGTCACATAGGAGAATAAGACATGAGTGGAATATTCGGACATCTCAATCTGTCGGACTCCGACAGAGTTTTCAATCAGACCGCTGGGCAGCGCGTGATCTTCGAGGCGGCGAGCGATTACGTCAATCGCTCTTCCGAGGAGCTTAACCGCCTGCTGAGCGTGTTCATCGCTCGCACTACATCAGATTTCAAACTGCGTTACAAGCTGCCCGGCAATGGGTACTTGCAGCGTCGTGGGCCTGAAGGCCGCTATGGCGCTGTGAAGGCTATCGGCCAGTGGGACGTGTCATTCCCGCTGGAAGATTTCGGCGCAATGATCGTGGGCAATGACGTGGATATGGCCTACATGACCGTCGAAGAGCTTGACCGGCACATCCGCACTGTCGTGCAACAGAACGTCAACAGCGTTCGCTTCGAAGTGCTCACCGCGCTGATGAACAAGACCAACGCAACCTTCATCGATCCCCTACACGGCAGTCTCACGATCCGCCGGCTGGCCAACACCGACAGCACCCTTTACCCGCCGGTCATCGGCTCGATGACAGAGGCCGACGACCAGCATTACCATGAGTTAGGTGATGCGGCGACAGCGATTGATGACACCCACGATCCGTGGTCTGGCGTCAATACCAACTCGATCAACATCATCACTGAGTTGGAGGAGCACTTCGGCGTCAGCGCCGGGTCTTCGGAAATCGTTACCTTCATCAACGTGGCAGAAGTGACCGAAGTCGTTGGATTGACTGACTTTGAGCCAGTGGCCATCACTCAGATCAGGGAAGGAACACAGACCGCTTCACCTGTCCAAGTCCCCACCAATCTTCCTGGCGTCGTCATCGGGCGGCACCGGGCTGGTGCGTGGATCGTGCGATGGGACTGGATACCGGCGACCTACATGCTGAGCGTGCATACCGGCGTGGAAGCTCCTCTGTACAAGCGAGTTGACCCAGCCGATACTGGCCTGGGCACCGACTTGCAGCTAGTGGCGACAGATGAGGAATTCCCGTTCCGGGAATCGATCTGGCGGCACCGGTTCGGGTTCGGCGTGGCCAACCGTCTGAACGGCTACGCGCTCGAGTGTGCGGCTGACTCGACCTACAGCAATCCAACGTTGGCGTAGGTGATACGATGGCTACGAAGAAAGCAGAGAAACTCAGAGAGGATGCCTATCGCCTGATGCTGGAAAACGGCATTAAGACGATACTGGCGTCGCAGGCGAAAATGTTGGCGGAGCTAAGAAAGCTCACTAAAGCTCTGGAGGGCCAAAATGCGAAACAGATACGTAAGTAGAGCAATCCCCCTGATCATCCTGGCTCTGGTACTTCTGGTCGGCGGTCTGGTAAGTTGCGCTCAGGACGAAGTAGGAGCCCTGGCAAGGAGGCAGCGGTTCAGTCACATCCTCACCCGGGACTTCACCGTTCAGAACGATTCGACCCTGGGCAATGCGGCCAACGATACCACGACTTTCAACGGGAACATGGTCTTCAATGGCATTCCTGACACGGACACCGGCTCATACGACGAGTGGTTCCTCATCGAAGGCGAAATGACCGGCGTTGCTAATAAGGATAGAAACTTCGGTCTCGTCATCGAGATGACACGTCCAGCGGGGCAAGAAATCACCACGGGGGACCACCTTGAAGCTGCTCTGAAAATCGCAATCGATACTGAGGCTACTTCCACCACGGCAGGCACTACGATGCGTGGAGCCGATATTGAAGCCAAAGCCGACAACCCGGGCGGCACGGTGACGAACCTCTACGGGGCTTCAATATCGTCAAAGAGTGATACCGGCGCCGGTGATGTGTCCCAGATGATTGGGCTCACCGTCAACGCACAGAATAATGCTGCTGTGAGAAGTCAGTTGATGGCGGCAGACTTTCGGCTAAATCGTCAGGCTGCCACTGTGCCGACCGAGGAGTATGGCATCCAGGTGCGAAGTTCCAGTTCTACCGGATCAGGCGCGGACGCGGCAATCTACCTTAAAAGCGACTATGCGGGCTCTGCGACTACGGACAGCTGGGATTATGGACTCGATACCAGCGGCGCGGCAATCAATACCGCTGACATCAGGCTAGAGAACGGCGAGACCATCAACAACAACAACGATACTGCCGTTCAGGTTGGCGGGTTCCTGGCCTTCACTGAGGGAACCGTGATCGACTTGTCATCGGGTGGCACCATTACCCCCACGGCATCGTATCAGCCAATCACGACCGCTGAGAGTGGGTCAACTACCACTGACACGACCACGGCAATCGCTGACGGAGCGGTGGCTGGCGCAATGCTGATACTCTGCAACGAAGACGCGCAGGACATCGTGATCGATGACGGCGCGAATACCGACATCGGAGGCAACCAGACGCTAACCGGTGGCGCTGATGACTGTCTGTGGTTGATCTGGAATGGGTCAGACTGGAATAAGATCGCTGAGATAGGGAATAACTGATGGCAGTCACACGTGCAAACGTGGAAACTGTCCTGGTCCTCCGTCTTGGTCCGCTGATGACGAAAGCGGGCCAGGATGGAACGACCGTGGATGGCACCAACGCCGACCTGGCAGACCCGATAGCCTGGGCCTTGCGGGTGGCCGGTTATACCACGGCCGATGTGTCCGATCCAACGACCGCAGAGGTAGCAGCAGCAGAAGATGACATCGACGAAGTGCTCGCCCTCAGTGAACTCCGGGCGATGGAGAACACCCTGGGCAACCTGGACGATGTAGATACCGCTGTGGGGCCTCGAGATGAGAAGCTGAGTCAACTGGCGGCGCAACTCGAGAAGATGATAAAATTCAAGCGCGTCGTGTTGGAACTGTCTTATGGCTATGGTGTTGCTGCGCTGACCACCGGCACGCTCACCTATGAATTCGCAGAGCATCAGAGCGGGAGTGATGACGACGAATAGTGGCTATCCTCGACCTTAGGGGCGACGTAGTAAAGCACGTCATCGGCGCCGACGTTCAGGCGTGGGATGCACAACTCGACGACATCGCGGCTCTGGCTGTCGCCGATGGCAACTTCATCGTAGGCGATGGCTCGAATTGGGTTGCCGAGAGTGGGGCCACTGCGCGAGCCTCGTTGGGCTTGACCATCGGTACTCATGTTCAGGCGTATGACGCTTTTCTAGCTTCCATTGCTGCGCTGGGCACGGCCGCCGACAAGCTGATCTACACGACTGGCGTTGACACGGCGGCGGAAACGGCGCTGACATCTTTCGGTAGATCCATCATAGACGACGCCAACGCAGCGGCGGGCCGGACTACGTTGGGCGTGGTGATTGGCACTGATGTGCAAGCCTATGACGCTGAGTTGGCCGCTTTAGCAGGGTTGACCAGTGCCGCCGATAAGCTACCATACTTTACCGGCTCAGGAACGGCGACACTGGCCGATCTAACCGCCTTTGCCCGGTCTATTCTGGACGATGCCGACGAAGCCACTTTTAAGGCGACTGTCAATCTAGAGATTGGCACCGACGTTCAGGCATATGACGCAGAGCTTGCCGCCCTCGCTGGCTTGACTAGCGCCGCCGATAAGCTGCCCTACTTCACCGGCTCGGGAACTGCAAGCGTGGCAGATTTCACGGGAGCGGGCCGGGCCTTAATAGACGATGCCAATGCCAGCGCACAACGTACTACGCTGGGCGTTGCCATTGGCTCAGACGTTCAGGCCTATGATGCTGATTTAACCGCTATTGCTGCCCTGTCAAGCGCTGACAGCAATTTCATAGTGGGGAGCGCGGGCGGGTGGGTTGCCGAAAGTGGAGCAACGGCTCGCACCAGTTTAGGTGTTGCCATCGGCTCAGACGTACAAGCCTACGATGCCGAGCTTGCGGCGCTGGCTGGCCTGACCTTTGCGGACGATCAAATCATCCTGGGTACAGGCGCGGGCACGGTTGGGATGGCTTCGTGTACGGTGTTTGCCCAAAGCATTTTGGATGACGCCAACGAGGCGACGTTCAAGGCCACTGTCAACTTGGAGATTGGCACCGACGTGCAAGCCTGGGACGCGCAGCTTGACGACCTCGCAGCATTGGATGTCACCCAGGATGATAACTTCATCGTATCGGATGGGGCTAACTGGACGCAGGAGACGGTCGCTCAGGTGCGTACTACGTTGGCCCTGGTCATTGGAACTAACGTACAAGCCTGGGATGCACAACTTGACGACCTCGCGGCCCTGGCCGTCACCGATGGCAATTTCATCGTGGGCGATGGC
>JAUVPY010000058.1 GCA_030598425.1 Anaerolineae bacterium | reverse complement strand
CTTGTACTGGGGTGTCCGGACCGCGCTGGTAGACAATACCAACCGCCAGTTCTTGCCGACGGAGCTGACACTGGACAACTATCGTTTCCTGTTCAAGGGGGGGCGTTTCATTGTTAACGTCAAGAATAGCCTGATCGTGTCCCTGGGAGCCGTCGTCGCCACCCTGCCGCTGGCCGTCCTGGGTGGCTATGCGCTGGCCCGCTTCGATTTCCCCGGGAAACGCTACAGCATTATCTTGCTCGTGCTGCCGCTGCTGCCAGCCATTGCCGTGCTGGTGGCCCTCATCCTCTACGTGCGCGCGCTGGGCCTTTACAACACGCTCTACTCGGTCATCCTGGCCACCACCGTCTTCAGCCTGCCCTTCTCGGTGTGGATGGTGCGTGGCTTCATGTTGTCTATCCCGCGCGAGATCGAGGAGGCGGCTTTGATCGACGGCTGCGGCCCAATGGCCGCCCTGTTCCGCATCGCCGTGCCGCTGGCGGCGCCCGGCCTGATCGCCGTCAGCATCTTCGTCCTGATCTCGGCCTGGAACAACTATCTCTTTTCCTTTGCCTTTACCACCAAAATCACGTTGCAGGTCGTGCCGGCAGCGCTGCTGGCCTACATCACCGCCTGGGGCACCAACTACGGCGGCATGAACGCGGCCGCCACGGTGGCCATGCTGCCACCCTTGATCTTCTTTTTGGCTTTCCAGAAATGGTTTATCCAGGGCATGCTGGCCGGTTCCTCCAAGTAAGCAATCCCTAGTGAAGGATGGTGGCTGATAGTTTGAGTGCCCTGTATTGCTAGGCGACGAACGACGAAGGACCATCGACGAAATGCGGGCGAAGTGGGGAGCTTTCGTCCTTCGTCTTCCCTGAAAGGGACCCTTTGGGTTCGTCTGCCGAATTAACGAGGCACAAACCCATGATCGATCCTGGGTTGAAGGATAAGGTGGTCCTGATCACGGGAGGGAATAACCCGTTCGGCATTGGTGCGGCCATCGCACGCGCGTTTGCCTCCCATGGGGCCCACGTGTTTATTCATTACTTCCGCCAAGAGACGAACCTACTGGATGTTGACCATCCCCAGGAGTGGGAGCACGAGCCAGGGTTGGACTTCTATTACAGACAACAAGGGAAAACGGCGGACGACGTGGTGGCGTCCATTCGCGAATCGGGCGCTGAGGCCGAGTCCTGGGAGGGAGATCTTGGCCAACCCGAGAACGTGGTTCTATTATTCGACCAGGCAGAAAAAGCCTTTGGGCACGTTGATATCCTGGTCAATAACGCGGCCGAATACATCGCCGATACCTTTCTTCCGCTCGATGTTTCAGGAGGGCAGGAGGGGGAGGTGTGGGCGGGCGGGCCGAGCACAATGACGATCGACGTCGAGAGCCACGATCGCCATTTTGCGGTGAACACGCGGGCGGCCGTCATCCTCATGGCCAAGTTCGCGCGTCGAATCATCGAAAGAGGGGTGAATTGGGGCAGAATCGTCAACATCAGTGCCGATTGCGCCTGGGGCTGCCCCAAGGAGATTTCTTATCGAGCCAGCAAATACGCGTTGGAATCATACAGTCGTAGCGCCGCGGCCGAGCTGGGACCTTATGGCATCACGGTTAACGTCGTCTCGCCCGGCCCGGTGCAGTCCGGTTATATATCTCCAGAAGTGGAGGAGGCTCTTATCCCGGACATACCGATACGCAGAGTTGGGCGTCCAGAAGATATTGCCAACGCAGTCGTGTTTTTCGCATCGGAGCAAGCTGGTTGGATAACAGGCCAGGTGTTGTTTGTTCACGGCGGACATCGGATGGCCTTAGGCCAATAATACTCAGGTGCAACGCACTTGTTCACGCCGTTTCAACAGCTAGCTGGGACACATACGATCCGAAACAACCGGATTTTGTGGTCAAAGTGCGTTGCACCTAAAATTATAGAAAGGATGAATTCTGCCCCATGACTGACAAACCTTTTACCGCCATTATGGTTTCGGAAACCCACTGGGACCGGGCCTGGTACGTGCCGTTCCAGGTTTTCCGGGTGCGTTTGGTGCGCCTGGTGGATCGCCTCCTCGACATCCTGGACCGGGACCCACAGTTCCGCTGTTTTATGCTGGATGGGCAGATGTTGCCCGTCGAGGATTATCTGGAGATCCGGCCCGAACGCCGGGCCGACCTGGAGCGGCTGGTCCGGGCTGACCGCCTGCAGGTCGGCCCTTGGTATGTCTTGGCTGACGAATACCTGGTCAGCCCGGAGGCGTTGATCCGGAATCTCATCATCGGTGTGCGCATGGCCCAGGAACTTGGGGGCGTGATGCACGAGGGGTACGTGCCCGATGCCTTTGGCCATATCGGCCAGTTGCCGCAGATTTTGGCCGGCTTCGGCATCGACTCGGCCGTCTTCTGGCGGGGCCTGGGAGACGAGGGCGAAGACCTGGGCAACGAGTTCTGGTGGCAGGCCCCGGACGGGACACGGGTCTTGACCATCCACATGCGGGACGGTTACCACAACACCTCGAATCTGGGCTATCCCATGCGCTGGGGTGATCCGAGCGCCATGGAGTACAATCCAGAGTTGGCCATGCAGCAGTTGCGCCAGGCTGTGGACGTGATCAAACCTTACGCCCATACTCCCTATCTGCTGCTCATGAACGGCATCGATCACTCCGAGGCCGAGCCGCTGTTGCCGACGATTATTGCCCAGGCGAACCAGGAGCTGCCGGACGTCCACATCGAGCACAGCAGCCTCCCCGACTTTGTGGCCAGGGTGCGTGCCCAGGTGGGTGCCCAGGCAGGGCAGAGCAACCTGTCGACCTTCCAGGGTGAGTTCAACCGGGGCCGCTACGCGGTTATCCTCCAAGGCGTATATTCCACGCGCATGTATCTGAAGCAGGCCAACGACCGGGTCCAGACGCTGCTGGAGAGGTACGCCGAGCCGCTTAGCGCCTGGGCTTGGCTCCTCGGTGCCGACTACCCGGCTGCTTTTCTGGACGCCGCCTGGCGCAAACTCCTCCAGAACCATGCCCACGACGATATCTGCGGTTGCAGCACGGACACCGTGCATCAGGAGATGATGACCCGCTTTGGCGAAGCGGAGCAGCTTGGCTCGACGCTGACCCGGGACAGCTACCGGGGCTTGATGAACCACATCGACCGCACTGCCCAGGCCGGCGTGCCATTTGTGCTGTACAACCCGGTCGGCTGGCCACGGACCGAGACCATAGAACTGGACCTGAATTTCGACCGACTGGATGACATGGCGGATGATTTCCGTCTGGTCGACGCCTCGGGCCAGCCGGTGCCCTACCAGGTCCTAGGCCACGGAGAGCACTTCGACATAGAGGTGATTAAAGCCAACCGCAAGCACGAAGTCCGCGTCGCCGTGCCGGTCGACGCCCTGCCCGCCTGCGGTTACCGCGTCTACTTCGCCACCCGCGCTGCCGTCTCCCAGGAAATTGAAGCTCCGGTCCAACGCCTGTCCAACGGTATGGAAAACGTGCACCTGCGGGTGGAAATCAACACCGACGGCAGCCTGAACGTCCTCGACAAGACGACGGGGCAGCAGTTCCGCCAGCTCGGTTACTTCTCCAACGACGAAGACGCCGGCGACGAGTACGACTACTCGCCCAGCCCGACTCCGCTCAACCTTTCCTCGCTGGACCGGCCGGCCCGGGTCGACCTCGTCCACGAAGGGCCCTTGCAGGTGACCTACGAAATCTCCAGCGTGCTGCCGCTGCCCGTCTCGCTGACGGAGGACCGGGGGCGTCGTAGCCAGGAGCTGGTCGACTGCCCGATCTCCACGACGGTGACTCTGCGCTGGGACAGCCGCGTTCTGGACATGCGGACGACGGTGGATAACCAGGCAAAGGATCACCGGCTGCGGGTCTGCTTCCCCACCGATCTCCAGACCGACCAGGCGACGTCCGACAGCCATTTCGACGTGATGAGCCGGCCGATCGATCTGCCGGCGGTAGAGGGTTGGGAACAGCCGCCGGTCCCCACCCGGCACCAGCGCCACTTCGTCGACATGAGTGATGGCCGGGTTGGGCTGGCAGTGTTTAATCGGGGCCTGCCCGAGTACGAGGTCCTGCGCGACGGGGGCCGCAACACCGTGGCCGTCACGCTGCTGCGCTGCGTGGATAGCATCTCGCGGGGCGGCCTGCTGACCCGTCCGGAGCACGCTGGCGTACCCTGCACCGCCCCGGAAGGCCAGTGCCTGGGTGAGCATAGCTTAGAGTACGCCATCTACCCCCACGCCGGGGACTGGGCGTCTGTCTATCGGGCCGCCTACACCTGGCACACGCCGGCTTACATGCGCCGGGGTGACGAACACGAGGGATACATTCCCGGCGAGGTCTGGCCGGACCATAGCCCCGACGATCTGACCGCCCCGGTCAGGCTCAAGCAGCCCGATCTGACCGGCAGCCTGCTACCCGAGCTATCGCTCTTGACCCTGAAGCCGGACGCCTTGGTGCTGAGCGCCGTCAAGCGTAGCGAGCGGGGCGACGCGCTGATTGTCCGGTTCTACAATCCAACCGCCGAAACGGTCCAGGCGACAGTGGCCCTGTTCCGGCCAATCCGCGTGGCTCAGCTAGTCAACCTGAACGAGGAGCCGGGGGCTGATCTGCCGGTGGACGCGGCGGGCCGGGTCACCCTGCCGGTAAAAGGCAAGCAAGTGCGCACGCTGGCCCTGCGAATCTGAGAACACGCACGCCCGATCGAAGGGGTGGCCATACCGTCAGCGTGTCATTCCGAGCCGCAGGCGAGGAATCTCGTTCTCGCGTGGTGAGCATTTGCCTCCATTGCTTGGGTTCCTGCTGGATTGGGTTTGGACCCTTTTCCCTTAAACCAACTCCTGCACCAACTGGCCGATGAGCCGCACGCGCTCAATGTCGGCATCGGGCGGAATCTCATCCGAGATACCCAGCACCAGGCGCGGATAGAACAGGTCCACCAGTTCTTTGGCACAGGTAACCAGTTCGTCCACCGAATATGAATACAGCGAAGGAACAAAGTACAGGGCCGGAATGCCATCCAACAACACCAGATCCCCTAAGGCGGCCTTGATTTCCTCCAAGGTCACGTCTCCCTGCGGGATGGGAGTAGCCGCTTCAATCCCATCCCAGGGAGATTCGCGCAGGTAGGGCAGGAGGGGACGCATGGCGCCATCCACGTGGATGTGCACGAACTTACCCGCCGCCTTCAACTGTTCGGTGCGGCGGCGATAGTAGGGCACCAGGTGCTTCTGCCAAATATCGGGTGAGTCCAGGCTGCCATCGATGTTCTCGCCGAAGTTCAAGATTGGCGCGGGACAGTCGCACAGCACCTGGTACATGGCGTCGTCCGCGGCCGTGGCTACCTCAACGTAGTGCTGGATGATGTCGGGGTAGTCGTACAGGGCATAAATGGTGCTCTCAAAGCCCATGTCTTCGACAATCAATCGCTGAATGGGGGACCGCCGGAAGAACAACTGGGGCGTGCCATACGCGCCGAGTTGCTGCATGTCCTGCTCATAGGCAGCCTGGTCCCAGTACCACTCCTCATCCTTGAGAATGAACTCCAGGATTTTGAAATCCTCGGGCTTTTTGACTCGATACCCAACCAGATGGCTCGACAGACCCCAGGCATCGTAGCGCGTGAGCGAGGTCAGCACACCGAGCGGGGTTTCCCAGACCGTGCGGCAGCTTTTCCCGTCGGGCCAGGTCTCGGTCACCTGGACGTTTTTGTACCGAACACGCAACCCATCGCCAAAGTAGCGTACCGACGCGTGGCAATAATCGTACACATCGAGGATATCGGCCTCTCCCAAAGGCTCTGGCAACGTGCCGCGCTTCTTGTTCACGGCGTACCAGAAGTCCAGCCGGGGCTGCCAGAGAACAGCACCAGGGTCCCGCCCGGCGAAGATAGCCATAGCCATTTCGTGAAAATCGCGAAACGCCCCGGGCTCGTCCTGGCGGTGAGGCCTGGAACTGATGTGGCAGTTGAAGTAGCGTATGGTCATGCGTCGAGCTCCTTACAAAGTCTAGCCATATCCCATCAACTCCCTCTCCGTGGTGTCGCACCAACGCCGACGGCGTCTCCAGGTTTCGACTCCTGGCCTGCGGGTGGTTTGGACAGAATGGTGTGATTCATCGAATGCTTCATTTCCGAACAAGATGAAATGCACTTATAGACCAGCCAGGGGCCGTTCCAACATATCACAGGGGACAAAATGCCAGCGCCCGCCCTCCTGATAGAGCCGCCACGTGGCCACCTCAAAAGGAGCGACGGTAATATCAAATGAACCCTCACCCCAGATGAGCTGGCCACCCCCGCCGCGACCGTGCTTATCGGCGATGCGCACCACAAATCCCCTGCCATCTTCGGCCGGTTTCAAGGCGGTCAACTCCAATTCGCGCGCGACCAGTTTGCCCGGGCTGCCAACCGGGGGGTGCTCCCCCGCATGGGCGTGTGTCGTAGTCAGGACGGGCGGCATGTTCAACGCTCGCGCTCGCGCGATCAGATCGGTCTCGCGCCAGTCGCCCAGGTGGGGCAGCAGGATCAGGTTGAACTCTTGAAAGCCTTGGTCTACCCAATCGTAACGGCACTTGGTGCCAAAAACGTGCGGCTCGTGGTACGCATAGGGCGGAGTACGTAGAATCGTCAGGCGCATGAGGTTGCCCCGGACGTCGCAGCCATATTTGCCATCGTTCAACAGGACTAAACCGCCCTGCTCGACTGGACTGCCCGTCTCATTGGTCTGGACGAGTGGCCCGGTTACATCCAGCCACATCTGCGTCGGGACTTCCTCCCCGTTGCACGGCCGCTCAAGCCAGCCAAAGGGGACGTCGTGAAACGACCGAGGCTGGTCGGTCGGAACCTGGAAGGCGAGTTTCAGTAAGCACCACTTGCTCTGCCAGGTGAGCCAGTTGCGCAGCAGGATAGCCGGGTCGCTCTGCCGCAGAATCACCTGTTGCAGCCAGGTGCCCCCTTCGTAGACGCGCTCGATCAACAGTGAGGCCTGTAGCGGCCCCTGGTCACATACTTTTGTACCGGTGGCTTCGAAGCGGCCAATGACCTGGTCATAACCTGCTACCCCGTGCGACCAGGTATCGCTATCGTCGTGCAACACCTGGGCCAGGTTCCAGCCCATCGGCCCAACCAATTCCACGCCGGTCGCCCGATCCAGGCAGGAGGTGATGGCGCCGCTGGTCGGATCGACCCGGAGCCGCCAGTGTTCGTTCTCCAGCGTTTCCGGGGTTACGACCAGCCGGCTGGTAAGCTTGCGGCGGGGTAGCTCCAGGGCAAAACGATACAGGCGGTACCCCAGCGGAGGTAGATCCACCGGAAAAACGAGCCGATTGATCGCCGTGTTGGGTGCGTTAACCGCCGCATCGGCCTCAACTAATTGGTGAGACACTGGTTCACCCGCCTCATCGACCAGGCCCCAAGCGTCCGCCTCCCAGGAACCCCACTCTATCCAGGGCTCATATTCGATGTACTGCTGGAGCCGGTGTGGAAAGGGATTGAAAACAACCACACTGCTGCCGGGACCTCGGGTATCGATCCTGGCGGCGATGGCCCGGCTGGCATCGTCCATCAATTCTCTGGCGCTAAGGATGACCCTCCCCAAGGCCATAATCGCCTCGTCCTCACCCCGCTTAATGCTGCTGCCGCCCAGCGTATCGTGAAACTGGTTAAACAGCAGGTCCCACCACAGCCGGTCCAGTTCGGCGGTCGGGGCGGCTTTATCGGCCCACAGCTCGGCCAGGCAGGCCAAACGCTCGGCGGTCAGGAGCGCCCCCTCCGCCTCCCGATGCAGTCGCTTTAGCTGGCTATTGACCGTGTAACAGCCCACGGCGTGATACTGCAACTCATCCTGGACAATGGGCAGATTAGCCGCCTGGGGAGCAACGGCATCGAAATAGACTTGGGGGTGGCTAAAGCGGATGTCGATATCCTCCCGCCGCTGAGCCAGAATGTGGATATGTTCGATCTGTTCGCGGGTTGGACCACCCCCGTGATTGCCGATGCCAAAAAAAGACATTGTCTCAGCCAGCTCGTCTGGCATGCCAGCCAGAGCCTGGGCTAGGTGAGATTCGTAATCGGTCAGACGGCCGGTCTGATAGGGACCGGGGATGCGGTACGTCAGTATACGGCTTCCGTCAGGGCTTTGCCACCAGAAAACCTGGCTGGGGAGATCTTTTTCGAGAGGTTCCGGGCGCATAAAGACGTAATAATCAAAACCGCATTTGCTCAGAATCTGGGGCAAGGTGCCAGCGTGGCCAAAGCTGTCCACACAATAGGCAATCCGTACATCTAGGCCAAGTTTTTCCCGGAAGTAACGCTTACCCAACAGGGCCTGCCGAGCAAACGACTCACCCTGTGGCAGGTTCATATCGGGCTGGATCACCATGCCGTTGACCACGTGCCAGCGACCCTCGGCCACCAAGCGACGGATTTCGGCCCAGAGTTCCGGGGCCTCTGCTTCAACCCAGCGGTAGATGTGGGCCTCGCCCCGGGTGTAGTGAAACTCCGGGTACTCATTGAGATAGTTGACCGCTGCACAGCAGGTGGCCAGGGCTTCGGCGCGCCCTTCTGTCCACGGCCACAACCAGACAGGGTCCAGATGTGCCTGACCGATCATGTGCACAATAGGGATTTTTTGGCTCATGGTTTGATAGAGTGAGTCCTGCACTTCTATTCCGTGGTGATTGTATTATAAGCGTGACAAAGGGATCATCCAAACAAGCCCACGCTTATTATCACCATTTCTCTTAAAGCCCTCGCTTATAAGATCTCTATCCTATACACTATCTTTGCAGTATTTAGCCGGTCCACAGATTATCACAGATTTTGAATTTTATGATTTTGTCCAATTTATCCGAGGAAATCTGTGCTCATCTGTGGACTGTTTCCAGCCGTCCAACAAAGTGCAAACATAGTGCTATAGTTGATCACCCCCTTTTCACACAGGGTACTTGTCCGCTAATAACTACCCAGTTTTGTCGGCAAATCAGGCGTAAACTGATCGCGTGAGTACGAAGTTCTTTCTGGACAAGCACAAAGAAAAAACGCCTAAACCGGTTGCAATCACCTGGGAAAAACAGTCGCTTGGGCCGATACTTGGTAGTGTTGACGTTTGAGTTAGCGCCTGAGAGACATCATCAAACCCCTCGCTGGAGCCTCAGAGGGCAAGGACGAAATGTCAACGCGGCCTAAGGCGGCGGAGCCGTCGTACTGCGCACAATCAACTCGGTAGGTAACACCTCGTGGACAGGTTCAATCTGTGGGTTTTCCAGTGTCTCAAGCAACAGCTCTACACCCCGCTGACCAGACTCAAAAAGCATCTGGCGCATGGTGGTCAGCCCCATGATGTCGGCGATTTCAATGTCATCGTACCCAATGACGGACAAGTCTTCGGGTACGCGCAGCCCGGCGTCGCGTGCCGCTTCGAGCACGCCCACTGCTTGCGTATCGCTGGCGGCGAAGATGGCTGTCGGGCGGTCGGGCCGCGCCAACAACTTCTTCGCCGTTTGCCGGGCTTCACGGCG
>JAUVPY010000230.1 GCA_030598425.1 Anaerolineae bacterium | reverse complement strand
CCCTCGACGGGCAGGACGGGCCGGTGGCCCTGTACGAGCACTTCATCGGCTATCAGCCTGAGTTCGGGGTCAGGTCGACCAGCACCCGAGTAGGCTCGATCTCGAGTAGGCTCGCAGAGCCGTACACCTGCACTGCATAGGTGCAAGTGTCGAGCTACCGCTCGACCAGCATCCCGAGTAGGCTCGCAGAGCCGTACACCTGCACTTGCGGCGCAGGTGTACGGGCTATGCCCCACTCAGGATGATTTCCCTGCTCGGAAACCCCGAACCCAGGTTATGGTAAAACAAAAGCTCGCCAAATGCATCAGGCATCTAGCGAGTCCCCGGATTGGACGAATGGCTTGGTAGTGTCGACACGGCCTAGTCCCACGCTCAGTCATCTGAAGAGGTGGCGTACTCCTTATCCCCTATTTATGTCACGCATCACAACTGTTTCTGAGTAGCCATCGCCTCATCAAAATCGCCGATAAAGCGCCACCAATTGGTCAATGGACGTCCTTGATGCGTCAAGCCGTTATTGGCCCCTGGCAGATTCTGCATCCAGTAAATGAACCAGGTCAGGCTATCACAGTTCCAGCGCGTGCAATTCATCTGTTGTTTCTGGCCGGTTCCATCGGGCTTCCAATCCTCGATGTCGGTCCAGACGTAGTTGCGGTTGGCCCAGTCGTAGTCGCGTTCTGCGTTGGGCGGGTAGTGAGCCCAACCACAGCGGCCTTCACCCGGTTTACCCACAAACTTGTCCCAAAACAGGTGGGGATCGATGAAGCGCATCACCGCTTCGATCTGATGCATGTGATCTTCCACAGCCTCCGACGCGCCCCGTTGGTAGTTGTAATGATACACTGTGTAAGTCTTGCCCAGTGTGGGCAGATCATTTGGATCGCGGTCGCTGTTGCTGATGTCGCCATAGGGGCCTGCCATGTTCGACTCCCAGATGTCAATCACGCCCCCGTGGTAGCCCCATAACCAGACTTCCTTGACGCTTTGTTCCTCAACCCAATGCTGGATGTCAGCTCGGTGCATAATGGCATAATAATCCGTCATCGGGACTTGATGGCCTGGCTTGTGATACGTGGGCAGCGCCTCCAGGAACTCGAGTTTCTCGACGATCCGATATCGCATAGAGGGTTGGGCGTCAGGGTCTTTGTAGCCGTGGTAGATGCTGCCGGTCTCCAACGCCTGGACAACCCGCTGTGTGGTTTCGAGCGTATGGCTACGGATCGCTTCCAGGGGTGCGTTGACGTCACCAGTTACCTGGTGATCGATCCGCCCCCCTTTGAGGGGAAAGTAGCTGATAACCAGCACCGGCACGTCGTGGACGTCGATGGGGTAATCCGATGGGGCTCTCTCTTCCCACCTCCCCAGGGGCTGGAGGATTTTCACCGAAGGGTCGGTGGCTGGATGGTGTTGAGCGGCTGGCTTGAACAACTTCCTGAGGCGAGCGCGAATACTCATCTCCGCAACCTCGCTTGGATGAGACCTCTCCGCCCGTTGACCATCCACTTGGGGTCACCTTCCCGCAACTGCTCAGCCTTACCCTCGTCCAGGCCAACGATCAATTCCGCCTTCATAGTTCGTAAGGCGACGAGCGGCGCCGGAAAATAGGCTGTTGCCCGCTCAAAAGGCGTGGTCGGCAGCCAGTGCACGTCCCCGACCAAACGCCGGTAATTGACGTCGCCCTTGAGGATGACCAGGTCCATTGATGCCAGCTCTGTGCGTAAATCTTCCGGCAATTGAAAGTAAAAGAGACTGGTTGCATTATGCCAGTGGGTGCGCAGTCCCAGTCGTTGGTTCTCCTGGTGCGAGCGAAAACGTTCGCCCAAGGCGCGGGCCGCATCCCCGGCAACCATCAACGAGTCCAGCCCCGTCTCTACGTCGTCCGACATCGCGTCTGAGACGAAAAAGGGCTGTGGTTTCAGGTGCAGATCAACTCGCTCCGCCAGGCCTTCGCTTAGTATGAAGTCAGTCAGGGCCATGTCCATCAAGAGCTCGGTGCCGGCGTTGTCTGTGATGATGCCCAGTCGACGGCGCGGTTTGTGCATCAGGTATTCCCAGACCTGTTCCGTATCGTCCACCAACAGGTTGGACCGCTCGTCCTCAAGCCGTGCGCCGCGCCCCACTTGCGCGGCGACGTTGTAACTCAGGTCGGTGCGATTGCCCCACAAGCTGGCGTGGAGCAAGCTCTCAAAGCGGGCGTGCGGTTCGGAAGGCGCCTCTTCCATAAGGCGGTTGGCTAATTGGGGTGCGGCATCTGGCTCCCACTCGGTCGCTTTCGTGGCGGCGTAGGGATCAAAGCCGTACATTGGGCCGGGGAAGAAATAGCGCGTGGCTTCAAGGACACGGCGGTACATGAAGGCTTCCCCCCAATACCAGGGGACGTCGAGCCAGGTGCGGCCTGTATAAGGGCTCGACACGCGATCCCAAAACGCTTTGTCCCGCGTATCCTCGTGCAGCCTACGGACCGTACCGCTTAGGATTTCTATCCGCAACTCCTCCAACGCAACCCGTACATCGTCCGGGAATGAATTCAGTTCAATGGTCTCTTCGATGATGCGTGGGATGCGGACCGCGAACGTGCGTTGAGCAAAGGAGTCTGGCTCAGACGTTAGGATGAGCGGAGGCAGTGTTCCGGGGTCAACCTGGGGCGATGGGATTTCAAATGAACTCAAATCAGTCTCCTTTGAGATTCTTTTCGTGCTCAGTCAAGCAGCTCGCAAATGAAGTCTGCAATCTGGTCGGCACCGTAGGAGTGGTTGCGCTGGATGCGCGGCAGTGCTAAGAGGTCCGCAAGGGACGATAGCCAGCTTCCACTTTGGAATTGGGCCTCCGCAATGGGCAGCCCCTCCATTTCCTGTTCTATGAAAGCGGTCAGGGCCTGTGTCTCGCGAAACGTGGGGCGCCCAACGTACGCAAAGGGTATCCCTGCGTTATAGACCTCGGCCACGGTGCTGTAGCCAGCCTTGCCGATGACGGCATCGGCGGCGTTCACCAGGTCGGGGTGGAAGTAGTCCGAATGGTGCGGTAAGAGCACTACTTTGCCCCTCCCGGTCAAGGGACTTGTCGTCGCCAGAGAGGGGTTGGGGCCCCGGGGCAGTTTGTCGGCGCCTGGGATGATGAAGTATACACCGTTTTGGTCACCCAGGTGATCCACAAAATCATACTGCCAGGGAATTCCCCCCATCGTGATCATGACCATCTTTGCCTGTTCCGGTATCCCGAGCTGGTGGCGGATTTGTTGTCGAGGAGTTCTGATCCTCCGGCCGACCGGAGGCGTCGTCAAGTCGACGTGACGAGGGTGGCAGACCGGCCGGGTTTGCACGTGGTAATCAGCTACGTCGAACATCTCACCCAGGTATGTGATGTATTGACTCAACTCGGGGGCGTCTTTCCGATACTTCTCATAAATCCAATCCCAGGTGAAGTTCTCGATCAGGATCGAGGGTATCGCCGCGTCCCTGGCAACTGCTATGCCCATCGGGGCGATGTCGCATAAGATCATCTGACACTGGAGCTGGTTGATCTCACTGGCTATTTCTCGGATCGGGGAAGCATCAAAGGGCAGAAAATCGTCCAAGCGTCTCAGCGTTTCGGGCACGTCTTCGACCAAGGACGTTTTCTGGGCCAGCCCTATGTCGGTCAGTAATGCATGATGGCCGTAGGGCCCCGATAGCGAATCCTGGAAGAACCACTCCGGCACCTGGGTGAAGATCTCAAATCGAACCGCCGCATTGATTTGGTGGACCGCCGCCATCACGGCCGACGCTCGTGCGGCGTGGCCGTAACCGTGTGGGGTGATGAAGTACGCGATCCGGTGTATCGCCGTCTCGTGGTTGGGTCTCATTATGAGCTGCATAGTACCATAATTGCTTATTCCTTGACAAGCCACGAGAATCCTGTTACAATGCCCACAAGTTGGCCAAGTTGAATAATCGTCCTCTGAGTTTTCTAAGTAATTTGGTCCTCGCAAATTACATTTTCGGTGCTAGACCAACGATAGCAGCGATTCCACTGGAATAAGGGGTCACAGGGGAGTGACTGCGTCACTAACGGTTCAAGAAGCGAAACTCGCACAAAGCACCTTTAAGGCCCTTTCTGCGTTGGAGGGTTTTGACCTCACCGTTCGACTGTCTTCAGGCGACTCCAGAGTACCCAAGTCCAGTTCTCGTTCCAAATTGGCACGGGATTTGGATGTCCCAGGCAGCTTCGTCACGTTTCGAGCCCTATTTGGGGCCTTTCCAAGGAAACTCATTGAGGAGAAGAGGTGATACACGGTGAAAAAACTGCTTGCAGCAGCAGCCATTTTGACATTGTTGATTGTGGTTACGGGATGTGGAGGGAGAGGTGCGGCGGAACAGCCTGCAGATAAGCCATCCGCGGGCGAAGCCACTGCCGCACCAGAGGGTCCCCCTCCTACTCGAATTGTCCTGGCGACCCCAACCCCCCTTCCACCGCCCCCAACCCCAACCCCAATTCCGCCCACCCCTGCGCCGGAGCCGACAGCCACAACGGAACAACCCACAGAGGATCAGGCCACAACGGAAGAGGTGACGCCGGAACCGGCGGAAGAGCCGCCGCCACCACCTCCTGTCACTGAGATCATGGTTGAGATCCCGGCCGGTCCCTTTACCATGGGTAGCGACGAGGGTGATCCCGAGGACGGCCCGGCTCAACAAATGGACCTGCCTGCCTTTGAGATCGACAGGTTTGAGGTGACCAACGCCGACTTTGATGCGTTCGCAAAGGCGACCGATTATTTGACCTTTGCCGAGCGGGAAGAAAGGGGTAGCTGGCGCAACGAGTGGGATATGGGTGAGGACAACCATCCCGTTGTGATGGTCACCTGGGACGACGCAGCCGCTTACTGTGAGTGGTTGGGCAAACGACTTCCAACCGAAGTCGAATGGGAGAAAGCGGCCCGTGGCGAGGACGGGCGCCGCTTCCCCTGGGGGAATGACTGGGACCCGAGCAAAGCGAACGTCAAAGAGACCGGTCTACGTGGGACGGTGGCGGTAGGCAGTTTCGGCGTCGGCGCCAGCCCCAACGGCATCGATGACGTGACCGGTAACGTCTGGGAGTGGACGGCCGATTGGTACCAGGCCTACCCGGGCAACACAGTCGATGATCCCTATTATGGAGAGCAGTTCCGCGTCACGCGGGGCGGTGGCTGGTTTGACGAGGAAGCGCAGTCTACGACTTTCAATCGCAACGCCGCCGATCCGGGCAAGACGGCTAACGATGACGTGGGTTTCCGCTGTGCGCGCTAGCAGATAAATAGACTGGAAGATTGGAAGGCTGGATGTTTGGATGGTTGGAAGATTGGGGGACTGAAATAGCTCTCCAGACTCCTTCCAGACGGG
>JAUVPY010000479.1 GCA_030598425.1 Anaerolineae bacterium | reverse complement strand
TGGTGCTCAACCCGACGCCGGCTAGAGCCAATACCATAAAGATGACGGCCCACTGCTTGATAACGGTGTAGATGCCCTTCCAGGCGGCGGCGTCCCACAACCCAAAAGCTTTGCCACCAGCGTGGATGCCCACGTCGCCAATGGAACGCAACACGGCAAAGGCAAGAAAGCCGAGAATAAACAGCGGAAACAGCTTGGTGAAGCTCGTTTTCTGCCCCTCAAATCCTTCGCCCTGCCTCATTGCCCGGCGGGTGTAGTAGAAGGCCATCAGCGGAATGACGATCGCCATGAAAGCGTTGCGTACCAGTTTAGTGATGGTGGCCACGTCGAGGCCACGAGGTGCCGAGAACACGTCCGCATAGACCAGCCCGGCCCCGGCGACTTGGGCTGTCTCGTGGATTGCCGTGCCCAGGAAAAGCCCTGCCTGAACCGGATTGCCAGCAAAGATCCACTGGGCGGCATAGGGATATGCTAACATAGCAACAATTCCGAAGACAGTGATGACCGCCACGGCATAAGCCACCTCCTCGTCCTCGGCGTCAATCGCCGGCGCAGCAGCAACGATAGCCGATACGCCGCAGATGGAGGTCCCAACGGCGATGAGTGTCCCAAGTCTCTCGGGCAGTCTGAGCCAGCTATTCAAGCGGGTGGTGAACAACAGCGCAATGCCTACGCATAGCACCACGATTGGCACACCCAGCACGCCGACCCGGAACACATCGAAGATACTCAGGCGAATGCCCAGCAAGATAATGCCCAAGCGCAACACCTTCTTCACCGAAAACTGGAGGCCCGGCTTCAGCCAGCCTGGCAGTGGGATTACATTGCCGATGATCATACCCAGAACAATGGCCACCATCACGGCCGAGACCGGAGATTTTTCGAACCTCATCAAATTGACGCCGATGTAGTTGCTCAGCCAAATGCTCAGCCAAGCGAGCAAACTGACTGCCAACAAACCGGGCAGCAGCTTGGGGAAGTCTTTGATCTTCACTCCAAACAGGTCCTTTTCCCAAGCGCGCATCTCGCGCTCGGGGCGTGCTGTTGTTGCGCGGGTCAAGATGTGCATCCCGACAGTGGCATGCTGTCCATCGATACCCCCCAAGCTAGGTGGGTCTGACGTCTACCAGCTCTCAGGAAGTAATAAAAATCGGTGAGAGCCAGGCGTATTGGCCATTAGTCTGGCGTACCTCAACATCGTACGCATCGCAGGACGCTTCTCTTTCGGTGTCGCTCCATTCGCCCTTAAAATGGTACTGCCTCTCGGGAACGGCACGGTGAACCAGGAACGCCTCGGAATGGAAATCGTGGAAGTGAGCCCCTCGACTGCCGTCCAACAGATCACCAATTGAAAGCGTCACTTTCTTACCGTTCAGTTGAATGTCCAGTAGGCTGTGTGTGTCCCCCTCAATCTCGAGGATAACCGCACTCGTTTGAGAATCCAGTGTGGACGGATTCTTGAAGGTCGTACACTGCCACGTGACGTAGCTCGCCGTTTTCTCAATGACCTTGTTATCTAGCGCGTTAACGTTCTCATCGTCTACGTTGTCAGGAATCGGCTCCAGCATACTCTTACCGCGGAAACAGGGTTCCAGGGAGCTGATGACCCCATCTCGAACTCTGACTTCCCCCTTCCACAAGAAGCCTGTAGACGATCTTCCCCATCCCATTTCAATCCGGACTTTAAACCTTCCGGATTCTGCAGACAACATCACGGCATCGGTTCCTAATACTTTCCAGGGGTTCGAGTTCTTGTAGATTAGGATCCTATCAAGCTGGTCGCAGGCCGCAATTTCTAATTCGATCTGGCGCGTGCCATAGTCGTCAATCTCACTTCCCATTTCCGCGCCGTTTATGCGGAAACGGCAAGCGATCTTGTCGCCGGTGACTGCATAAGTACGGCGTGCGAGAATAGCATCCCAAATTGCTTGACGCGTTTTCTCATCGGCAAGTACAGCCATAAGCCCATCACCGTACGATCCTGGATACCCCCCATGATGGTCTGTTGATGCCACAAACCCAAACCGGTGGCCGAGGCGCATGCCAGCACGCACGGTGTTTCTAGACTCCCGGGGGCCTAAGACGGTTAGATAGGGGTACGGGCCTTGATCGGACATACCGCAACCATGCTTGGAATAAACATCGACGACAGGGCTGATAGCAGGTGAAAACGCCTGCCATTGAATACCCCGATACCCCGGAACATACGCAACGTGATGAGGAACCGCGATGACCGGCCTTGGGGCAAGCCGTGCTACCAAGTCTGAGGGAGACTTGGTTTCCAAAATGGGTAGATCGGAGGATGGCGAAAGAATGTGGTGGTCCCCGAACTCACTGGAGTGCATTTCATACCCATGAAACGTGACAAACTCAGGCGGAAGGTTGGCTGCTTCAATGACCTGTCGAACCGTGTCCCAGTTCCTGGCAAGCTTAGTGAACCCTTGATTGTGATAATCCACAACGAACTCGAAGCCTTTGGCTCTGTGTGGCATATCGTGCCAACTCGCATGCCCGGTGACCGAACAAAAATCCAGGTGCTGGCGCGCTGCGGCCAGGGCATTCTCCAAGCTTCCTTGGCCGTAGCTGATCCCACAGTGATTGTGGATGTCTCCCCAGTATAATTGCCGGGTCACTC
>JAUVPY010000305.1 GCA_030598425.1 Anaerolineae bacterium | reverse complement strand
TCAGCATCCCGAGTAGGCTCGGTCAGCATCCCGAGTAGGCTCGCAGAGCCGTATCGAGGGGTGCGGGTTCCGGGAAACCACCCTTCGACACTTGCACCTGCGCCGCAAGTGCAGGTGTACGGGCTATGCCCGACTCAGGATGATTTCCCTCTCGGAAACTCCGAACTCAGGTCAATAGCTTTACTGGCAAGGTCTTATATGTATGCTGTTCAAATGCGGGGCATTATCAAGCGTTTTGGCCCGCTCGTCGCAAATGACCAAATAGACTTCAATTTGGAGCAAGGTGAGATTCACGCCCTGCTGGGTGAAAATGGCGCCGGCAAGACGACGCTGATGCGTATCCTATACGGCCTGTATCACGCCGATGAGGGTGAGGTTGTGGTCAACGATCAGACGGCGCATGTTGCTTCGCCGAAGGACGCTATCCGATTAGGTATCGGTATGGTTACCCAGCACTTCGCCCTGGTGCCTACGCTGAGTGTGGCCGAGAATATTGTGCTGGGCTATACGGACGGATTTCAAGTCAATCCACGGATAGCACAGCAACGAGTGGCCGAAGCATGTACTCGTTTTGGCATTGAGGTAGACCCGGCTGCTTTGGTGCGCCACCTGTCAGTAGGGGAGCGCCAGCGGGTCGAAATACTCAAGGCCTTATATCGAGACGCCCGGATTCTCATTTTGGATGAGCCAACAGCAGTCCTCGTCCCTCAGGAAGTGGACATGTTGTTCGGAACGCTGGAGCGGTTGCGCCGAGGTGGCTTGTCGGTCATTTTTATCAGCCACAAATTATACGAGGTGATGGCGTTATGTGCCCGTATCACCGTGTTGCGTGACGGTCGCGTAGTGGGTACGGTGGACAAAGCCGCTACCTCACAGGCTGAGTTGGCTCGCATGATGGTTGGACGCGAGACGTTCGGTGTCACGCGTCAAGAGGATCAATCGCAAGGCCCGACTCTATTGCACATAGATAATCTGAGCGCGCTGGATGAAAGAGGCCTGCCTGCTCTAAGAAATGTCTCCCTGGTAGTGAGGGAAGGCGAGATATTGGGGGTAGCCGGTGTGTCGGGCAATGGCCAGACGGAACTGTCACACGTGCTGGCTGGAACCCTCAAGCCGACCGAGGGCCGGGTCATGATGGGCGACCATGATCTGACATTCGCCGACCCAGCCAATGTCTCGTCGGCGGGCGTGGGGCGTATCCCCGAAGACCGGCACGAAGGCGTGATTGGTGAGTTGAGCGTGGCTGATAACCTGGCTTTAGAGCACTTGAATCAGTTCATCACAGCCGGGATGCTGGATCACCGTCGCATCCGCAAGCATGCTGAGAAGCTCATTGCTGAGTATCAGATCAAGGCATCGCCTGCCGACCGCATGCGCACCCTCTCTGGCGGTAATATGCAAAAGGTCATTCTCGCTCGCGCCTTGTCACGGAACCCGCAGTTGGTCGTCGCTTCTCAGCCGACCCGAGGTCTGGATGTGGGCGCCACTGAGTACGTGCGGACCAAGCTTCTTGAGCAGCGCAATCGAGGAGCAGCCGTGCTGCTGCTTTCGGAAGACCTGGACGAAATACTGGCCCTCTCCGATCGTATCGCTGTCATCTATGAGGGGCGCATCGTGGGCCTGCTGTCGGCCGAAGAAGCTGAGGAGGAGAAGCTAGGGCTGTTGATGTCGGGCGCTCGGGAGGAAGCCAATGCCGAGAGTTAGGATCGAGCGCTCAACCGCGCCCGTCTGGCTGCGGTCTCTTATTCCTCTGGTAGCTATCCTGGTCACTTTTGTTCTGACTTCGGCTCTGATCATATTAGCGGGAGCCAGCCCGTTAGAGGCATATCGTTATTTCTTGATCGTGCCCCTCTCGAGTCAGGTGAGCGCGATTGAAGTATTGGTTAAATCTACACCGTTGCTGCTGGCAGGTACTGCCGTTGCCGTCGCCTTTTCTGCGGGTTACTGGAACATTGGTGTCGAAGGGCAGCTCTATGCGGGTGCCATCGCCGCCGCTTGGTTGGGGACTATTCTGGGTGGCGTACCGCAAATACTTGCTATCCCAATTATGCTCATCGGTGGTTTTGCGGCGGGCGTGTTGTGGGCGTTGACCCCTGCACTTCTGAAGGTGAAGGCGGCAGTAGATGAGGTAGTAACCACTCTACTGCTCAATTCGGTCATGCTTCTTGTTGTGAGTGCCCTGCTGAATGGTCCCTGGCGCGATCCGATTTCTGGCTGGCCCCAATCGCCGGAAATCGCAGCTAGCGCTGCTTTCCCCAGACTGCTCCCTCGGTCGCGGCTACACTTCGGATTCGTCGTTGCTGTATTCATGATTGTTGACCTGTGGTTCATCCTTACCCGTACGGCGTTAGGCCTTAGAATGCGAGCCGTGGGTTTGGGCCCGGAAGCGGCTCGCTTCGCGGGTGTAAACGTAGGGCGGACGCTGCTAACTGCCGCGCTGGTCAGCGGTGGTATTGCCGGATTGGCCGGCGTGGGGGAGGTGGCAGGCATTCACTATCACCTCATTGAAGGTATCTCGCCTGGTTATGGGTACACTGGCATCATCATTGCTATGTTTGGTGGTCTCCTTGCCCCGGGTGTGGGTCTGGCTGCACTCTTCATTGGTCTGATTGATACGGGGGCTCAAACCGTTAGTCGGGCGCTGGGAGTGCCAGTTTACCTTGGCGATGTGGTGCAGGCGGCTCTGTTGCTTGTCACCTTGGGAATGTTGATTCTGCAGAATTATCGAATCAGGTTCACCACGGACTGACGATTTCAGATTGCGGATTGCACAAATGGAAATATTCTCAATTGGTCTCATCGCTGCCACACTGCGGGTAGCGACCCCATTGCTTTTCGGCACGTTAGGCGAGCTCTTCGCCGAGCGCGCTGGCATCTTGAACCTCGGTATTGAGGGCACGATGTTTTTCGGTGCCTTTGTTGGCTTTGTTGTGGCTGGCATCAGTGGGTCGTTGTGGCTCGGGGTGATCGCCGCTATCGTGGCCGGAATGCTGTCGGGCTTGCTGATGGCCCTGCTGTCGGTCCAATTAGGCGTAAATCAGCACGTCTCAGGCCTGGGGATCACGCTGCTGCTGATAGGGCTGTCTCTTTTTGGCTTTCGGCTTGTCTATGGCGAGCCACGTATTCCGCCTGCTATCGAGCCCTTCAACCGACTTCCACTTTTCGGCCAGATGCGTATACTGGGACCGGTGTTCGAACAGTACGTTCTCACGTACATTGCCTTTGCTCTGGTGCCCGTTGTGTGGTGGTTGCTGTATCGTACCAGCTTTGGATTACAGATTCGAGCGGTGGGGGAGAATCCAGAGGCTGCCGACGCTGCCGGGGTGAATGTGTACCTGACGCGCTACCTGGCCTTGATGATCGGGGGTGGGCTGATGGGAGTTGGCGGAGCCTTCCTGTCGCTGGCCCAACTAGGTGCCTTTACATAAGGCATCATTGCCGGGCGTGGATGGGTGTGCATTGCGTTGGTTATCTTTGGCAATTGGGACCCGTTTAGAGTACTACTAGGCGCACTGCTCTTCGGCGGTGTTTCTGCTCTGCAATTGCGCTTGCAGACCACTGGCCTGCGGTTGCCCTATGAAACCTTTTTAGCCTTACCCTATCTGGTGACAATCGCTGCCCTGGCTATCGCCGGACGAAATGCGGCCTACCCGGCGGCGTTGCTTAAGCCTTATAAGCGGGAGTAGACGGCCGGGTATTCCTCCAATACCCCATCACAGAATTAGGAGGGGCTGACTGGAAGACAGGCCTGAAAATGCCCTCCCCATAGTGACCGCTTCTCAAAGATCTCAACTGCTTCCCTATCTTGCGCTCGGCGCTGGTGTTCTTGGCCTGGGCTTCGCGGCTATTTTTGTCCGCTTGGCCGGCGCGCCGGGGCCGGTCGCCAGTTTTTACCGTCTGGCGATTACCGTGACTTTGCTGGCCTTGCCCTTTTCCCGACGGGTCAAGGCCAAAGGCGATGTACCCACCACTGGGCTCCAGCTTGCGGTCCTTGGAGGTCTATTCTTTGCCGGCGATTTGGCGTTTTGGGCCACCGGGGTCGTCTTGAGCGGTGCGACCAGCCCTACGCTCTTGCTCAACACTGCGCCCATATGGGTCGGTTTGGGTGCATTGGTGCTCTTTCACGAACGGCTCAACGCAACCTTTTGGATCGGATTGGTTGTGGCGATGTCCGGTGCGCTCATCGTCCTCGGCGCTGGCAGCCTGCGTGCCTTTTCGCTTGGACTGGGTGTCTTTTTCGGCCTGGTGGGCGGCATTTTTCACGCCGGTTACTTTCTTACCACTCAGCGCGGTCGTGAAATCCTTGACTCGCTCACGTACTTCTGGCTGGCCGCACTCAGTTCGACACTGGGGCTGCTGGCTGTTAGCTTGGCGTTCCGCCAGCCGTTCACCGGCTACTCCCTTTCCACCTACCTCAATTTCCTCGCGCTGGCCCTGGTGCCCCAGATTCTCGGCCATTTTTCGATCAGCTATTCCCTCGGCTACCTGCCAGCTTCGATTGTTGCACCGACGTT
>JAUVPY010000071.1 GCA_030598425.1 Anaerolineae bacterium | reverse complement strand
TGTGCTGGATACAGACGTAACGCCACTGTACCTGCATTGGTTGGTGCAGGAAGATCCACGTGATCCGCTGCATCGGGTAGCCCATCAAAGAGTGCAAGAACAAATCCGGCGCGCGATTAGCCAGGGGAGATGGTTCAGAGAATTGGTCTTATTGGATCCTCGGGGAGATGTGGTGGCTGCCACGGATAGGACCGAAGAGGGAGAAAACTACGGCAACCAGGTCTACTTCCGGGAAGGTCTGAAGCGAGCCTATATGCAGCCGCCCTCTACCTCCCCTGCGCTGCCTCGGATGTCGATTGTTTTCGCTCAGCCGGTGAAAGACAGAGAGGGACGCACATTTGTCTTGGTCGGTCGCACCAGCGTGGGAGTCCTGGAAGAGATTATGCTCGGACGGACCAGCCTGGGGGGGACTACGGAGACTTATATGGTCAACGGGGAGTACGTTCCGGTGACCCCCACCGAAATGTCCGGGGAAGGCATGTATGTCCAAAGCCAGGGCGTCGGTGCCGCCCTCTCCAATCAAGGCAATGGCAGCGCTCTTTACGATAACTACTGGGGGCGGCCTGTCGTAGGCGTTTATCACTGGCTTCCGGAATTTCAAGCGGTTCTGATGGCCGAGCAAGAGCAATCCGAAGCCTTTCGCCCAATATACACGACGCTGGGCGTCATCGGGGGCATCGCGTTGATCGCTGTACTGGCTGCGGTGGCCGTTTCGCTGCTCCTTACACGAAGCATCTCCGCTCCGCTGGCTAACCTGGCTGAAACCGCTACTCTAATTGCCGCCGGTGACTTGGGGCGTAGCGCGGAGGTAAAAAGGGAAGACGAGATTGGCACGCTGGGACTGGCTTTCAACAGCATGACGGGCCAGTTGCGCGACCTCATCGTCGGCCTGGAACAGCGGGTGACCGAACGCACCCGCGATTTGGAGCGTCGGGCGGTACAGTTACAAGCTGCCGCCGAGGTGGGTCATGCCGCCGCCTCCATCCGTGACCTGGATGAACTGCTGCCCCGGGTGACACACCTGATCAGCGACCGTTTCGGCTTCTACCACGCAGGGGTCTTCTTGCTGGACGATGCGGGTGAATATGCCGTGCTGCGGGCGGCCAACAGCGATGGGGGGCAGCGAATGTTGGACCGGGGCCACAGGTTGCGGGTGGGAGCCCAGGGGATTGTGGGGTATGTCACCGGGGCGGGAGAGCCTCGCATCGCCCTGGATGTGGGCGAGGATTCTATTCACTTCCGGAATCCAGATTTGCTGGGCACCCGGTCTGAAATGGCGCTGCCGCTCATAGTAGGTGGTCGTGTGTTGGGTGCCCTCGATGTGCAGAGCACTGAGGAAGCCGCCTTTACCCAGGAGGATATCGAGGTACTTCAGGTATTGGCCGACCAGGTGGCGGTGGCCCTCGAAAACGCGCGCCTGTTTGCCGATGCTCAGGAGGCGCTAGAGTCAACGCGCCGCGCCTTTGGTGAGATGAGCCGGCGGGCGTGGGAAGAGACACTTCGCGCCCGCCCTGAGCTTGGATTTCGCAGCGATGAACGTGGTGTGACCAGTGCCCGAGACGAATGGCGGCCCGAAATGGAAAAGGCCTTGCGTGACGGGCACACCGTTCAGACATCGGATCTCCAACCGGTCGATGATCCAGCCAGTGGAGGACAATCCCTGGCCGTGCCTATCAAGGTGCGAGGCCACGTAGTTGGGGTGCTGGATACCTACAAACCTGAAGACGCTGGCCGGTGGACGTCGGAAGAAATAGCCACCCTGGAAGAGATCACGGAGCAGTTGGGGGCAGCGGTGGAAAGCGCCCGGCTTTATCAAGACACCCAACGTCGCGCTGCGCGCGAACGGCTGACTCGCGAGATCACAGACGAGCTGCGTCGTGCCACCAGCGCAGAGCGTGTCGTACAAACAGCGGTGGACGAGCTTTTCCGCGTGCTGGGCACGTCACGTGCGTTTGGCCAGTTGGAAGCCGCTCCACCAACACGAGATAAGGGGTGGCCCTCCGGGAGGCGTCAGCTATGACCACAACTATCGCCGTCAGCAATCAAAAGGGAGGAGTGGCAAAGACCACTTCGTGCTTATCGTTGGGAGCCAGTCTATCGGAGATGGGGCATTTCGTGCTGCTGGTTGACCTGGATCCACAAGCCCATCTCACTCTGTCGATGGGACTTAGGCCCAACGAGCTGCGTCGCACGGTGGGAGACGCCCTCTTACGAAACAACTCACTGGTCAGCGTCAGCCGCGAAACCTCAATTCTTGGCCTGGACATAGCACCGGCCAACCAGGGATTGGTTGTGCTGGAAAAGGTCCTATATGGACAACCGGGCTTTCAGTTCCGGTTGAAGAACGGGCTCGATTCTATGGGGGATGGCTACTACGACTTTATTCTGATAGACTGTCCGTCTTCCTTTGGAACCCTGACGCTTAATGCCTTGGCGGCGGCCGATGTTCTCATCGTTCCTATTCAATGCGAGTATTTTGCCGCTCATACGCTTCTGAACTACATGAAACTTGTTCATCATACGCAAGAGAAGACTAACCCGAAGTTGAAGCTTCGTGTGTTGGTGACTATGTACGACCGGCGTAACAAGATCTGCCGGGTTACACTTGATCGGATGCAGCGTAAGCTAAATAGCGTTATCTTCGAAACCATTATCGAAGTGGATACCAAGTTGAGGGAGAGCCCAGCGTTTGGCCAACCAGTCACACTTTATGCTCCCAAGACCCGTGGAGCTGAGCAGTACCGCGCGCTGGCTAAGGAGTTGTTAAATCATGGCCGATAACGACCTCACGAACCAACTCGAGGACATGTTCTCCGATATTACCTCCGAGTCGGAGACAGAGGAAATGGAGGATGTTCCTCTGCTCAGGGAAATAGTCGCTGACCTCCTTGAGGGCGAAGTCGTCACTGAGCCTGGCACCGCCGAGCCAGCAATAGCAGAAGTGCGTGCCGATGCTTTTGCCCAGACACAGCCGGTCGCGGAGGAACAGGGGAACGCTTCTATAGTTGAAGAAGCGGTTGCTGGTCTATTCGAGAACGATCCTGATACCACGTATGACGTTGTAGAACCGGTAGTAGCCAGAGTCCCTACGGGTGTTACGGCGAAGCTAGAAGAGGAGAAGGGCGAGGAAGAAGTTCCGCCGGCGCGTGTCTCTTCCCTGGGAGTCGCGCCAACTGAAGCGCGCATCAAATCCCTCAAAGCGGTATCATATATCTTGTTTGTTTTCTTGGGGTTGCTCTTTGTTTTCCTTCTGATTGGCCTCTTCTGGAAGCACAGCGGCCTCATCTGGCCGATCCTCGTAGCCGGGCCAGTATTTGCTGCCCTCTACCTCACTGGCTGTGTGCTGGCCCTTGCCTCGGCAGTGATGCTATGGAAGCGTAATCTCTCCTTGGCTGACGAGGTCCGAGAGGCGGAGGAGGAGCGTGTCGAAGCGCTCGATTCTCAGATGCAGTTCGCGGAGCGTGTATCGGAGCTGAACACAGTCAATTCTGCCCTTCAGAAACGCGCCCTCCAGTTCGAGAGTGCTAACCAAGTCTTAAACGCTCTTAGCCCGACCCTGGAGCCAGACCAATTAGTGCAAGAAGCGGTGAATCAGGTGCGTGACCGGTTTGATCTTTATTACGTTGGTCTCTTCTTGATCGATGAGTCGGGGCAGTCGGCAGCACTTCGGGCGTGCACTTTGGCCGGTTGGCAAGACCAGACCGGCGGGTTCGACCACGAGATGTTGTCGCAGGGTTACAAGCTCGAGGTGGGAGGCGCCTCAATGGTTGGCCGGTGTACTGCCAAAGGCCAGGCCCTCATCGTACTCGATTTGGATGAGGAGGCTTATCACCACGATTACACGCCGCTGCCTGGTGCCCGTTCGGAGATGGCCTTGCCGCTACAATCCGGTGGCCGGGTATTGGGTGCATTGGACTTGCAGAGTATCCAGCGACAGGCTTTCTCACGGGAAGATAGCGACATATTTCAAACGTTGGCCGACCAGTTGGTAACTGCCATCGAAAACGCTCAAACGTTTGTGGAACTCGAAGCGCGCTTGGAGGCGCTCTCACCGGGGGAGTACGTGCGCGGGCAGCAACCTGGGTTCACGTTAGGCCTGGCTGGGTCTCTCTACGAGCGCACGCAGTCGGGGGTAACACCTCTCGGTGACAAGGCACCGCCTGAGGTCGAACAAGCTGTGACGCAGCGGGATCTGATTGTACAGGAGGAAACGGGGGACAGTGAGGGTCGCTCTGCGCTCGTGGCGCCCATCATGCTGCGCGGCGAGGTGATCGGCGCGCTGGGATTCCACGAGGAAGATAGTCGCCAGTGGACCGATGAAGAAACCGCACTTATCGAAGATGTAGCTACGCAGGTTTCCCTGGCCGTGGAGAATGTGCGTCTCTTCGATCAGACCCAGACAGCGCTGGACGAGACCGACGCACTGTATCGCGCCAGCCGAGCTATCGCCTCAGCGGATAGCGTGGAAGGCATCTTGCATGCGATCGTGGGCAGTCTGACATCACCTCGGATTGACCAATGCTTCTTGGGTATATTCGACTCTCCAGGCGGGAAACTGTCCGACGACTTGGTCATCGTTTCCTCCTGGTCACAAGAGGCAGAACCGCTGTGGCAAGTTGGTACCCAGCTTTCCTTGAACCGGGACTTGATCGGAGAGCGAGTAGGGCGCGACCAGCCCCTCATCCTGAGCGACGTCGCCGCCGAAACGGGACTGGACGAAATCAAATGGGACGAATTGATGACCGCTGGCATTCGTTCCCTGGCGGTTGTTCCGCTGGTCGCCGGCGGTGGTTGGATCGGCGTCCTAACGCTGGCTGCCGCACGGACTGGGGTGATTACCGAGCGCAATGTGCAGCCCTACCTCACGCTGGCGGGCCAGGCAGCCCTTTCTATCGAACGCAGCAGTCTATTCAAGCAGACCCAAGAGGCCCTGGAAGAGACCTCTATGCTTTACCGGGCCAGTCGTGCTATCGGCGCGGCGACTTCCATTCCCGAAGTGGCTAACGTGTTGCTTAGTTCGGTGGATGAAGGCGGCTTCGAGCGCGGTTTGGTGCTGATTCGGCGGCAAGTAGACGACGAGTTAGAGGTCGTCGCCGGTTGGGATCGGAGCAGCCACCCGGTTGAAGTCGGAGCGCAAATGGACATCAGCCAGGTGAAGCCGAATTTGACGATCTACTCCGACATGACCCGAAAAGACGCCCCGTCGAATCACAGAGCCCTGGACGAGGTTTGGGAGAGATGGGTGTCTGCGAGAAAAGGAGCCGCGTTGGCCTCGGTTCCCATCCTCTTCCGTGGATCACCGCTGGGCATCTTACTCGTTGAGAGCTGCCACACGGATCAGTTGAATGAAAAGACCTTGCAACCCTTCGTGACACTGGCGGCCCAAGCCGCGGTGGCCATCGAGAACCGCCATCTCTTTGATGAAACACGCCGAGCCGCCGAACAAGAGGCCTTGCTCAATGAAATGCTGCGCAATCTGGCGACCGCTCTGAACGTGTCGGCCATCATCGATATTGTGCAAGATCCGTTGGCCCGACTTGTGCCCTTCGACCACATGAGTATGGCCCTGGTGGACAAGGAGACGGAGACCTTGGAAGTGCTCCACCCAGGTGGTGAGCAGACCGAGGATGCCCGCCTCCCGCCCAAAGGCCAGATTGCGTCCCTCCACGATACCCTCACTGGTCAAGCAATCAGAACGGGGAAAACAACGGTCTTTGATCTTAGTGACCCCAACCTGGTGGGTCTGGAGCTTGAGCCGCTGCGGCAGGCAGGCACTCAGACGTGTATCATCATACCCATGGTGTATGGTCGTGATGTGCTGGGCTCGCTCAATCTGGCTCATTCCAGTCCTCATGCCTACACCACCGCCGATGTGCCGCTGTTAGAACGGATGGCGCAGTTAACGGCAGTGGCCTTGGAGAACGCCCGTCTCTTTGGCCAGCTCAGTCAGCGGGCTGTGCAACTGCAGACGGCTGCTCAAGTTTCCCAGGCAGCTACCTCGATTCTGAACCTGGACCAACTGATGACTGAGACGGTGGAGTTGATGCGGGATCGTTTTGACCTTTACTATGTGGGTCTCTTCATGGTGGATGCGGCGAATGAATGGGCCGTTCTGCGGGCTGGCACGGGCGAAGCTGGCCGAATCCAGCTAGAGCAGAGGCACCGATTGAAGATGGGCGGCGAGTCGATGATCGGTTGGTGTGTAGCCAACGCCCAGCCCCGCATTGCGTACGATGTGGGTGAAGAAGCGATCCACTTCGATAACCCGGTTCTGCCCGACACCCGTTCAGAGCTCGCACTCCCTCTCACCTCCCGCGGTGAAACTATTGGCGCCCTCACCGTGCAGAGCATCTTCCCAGCGGCCTTCAGCCGTGAAGACGTGACAACTCTGCAAACAATGGCCGACCAACTGGCCAATGCCATCCAGAATGCTCGCTTATTTGAGCAGACCCAGAAAGCACTGGCTGAGACCGAATCCCTCTACAGGGCCAGCGCTGAACTGAACACTGCCCGGAGCTATGAGGACATCCTCACGGCTGTGTGCCAGCACTCTTCGCTCGGATCATCTCAAGACGCCATGATCTATCTCTTCGACCGCCCCTGGACGGAAGACCAAGATCCCGAATGGGTTGACATAGTAGCCCGCCGGACTGAGTTCCCACCAGAAGCCGCCCGCCCGCGTTACCCTATGGCGACATTTAGTCCCTGGGCAGCCCAATTCCTGCGTCCGGATGCTCTTACCCTGGTTGAGGACATCGCCAGCGACTCGCGTATGGATGATGACCTGCGTGCCGACCTCCTGCAACGGTACCACGCCAGAGGTGCTGTTTTCGCCCCGTTGGTGGTTGGTGGGCACTGGATCGGCAGCATCACCGCCTTTTACCGAGAACCTACCACTTTCCCGGAGGTGGAGGTCCGTCGCTTAACGGCTCTCTCTGGGCAGGCGGCTGTGGTTGTTCAGGGCTTGCGCCAGCTGCAAGAGATTCAGACCCGAGCCCGCCGCGAGGTGCTCATCCGGGAGATCACCGGCAAGATTCGCGCTTCCACGGATCTTGAGACCATCCTGAAAACGACCGTCACCGAGGTGTCCAGAGCTTTGGGTACGTCGCATGGCGCTATCCGGCTGGGCGTCGAAGCAGGAGACAGCCGGGAGCCGCCTGAGAATTCGCCACCCGATCTTGTATCCGCTTCCTCCGCGGACGATCTGCCAGAGAGCCGAGGTGAGCTTCATCAGCAGACCGATGCGTCGCTTGGGAACGGCGTGGATGCACCACAGCAAGAGGCCCAGCAAGAGCCGACGCCTCCATCTCGTCTGGGCAAAGGAGGTCAGGAATGACGGAAGAATTCTCGCCTCAGACCGAACATTTCCTCAAGGCTGTCCTAGACGCTGTACAGGCCGGCATAGTTGTCATTGACGCCGAGACGCGTGAGATCGTTGATGCCAATCCAGCAGCGCTCCAAATGATCGGTGCCCCGAGAGAACGTGTGATCGGCTCTGTATGTTATCGCTTTATTTGCCCTGCGGAACAGGGCCAATGTCCGGTCTGTGACTTAGGGCAGAGCGTGGATAATTCGGAGCGTATCTTGCTGAAGGACAACGGCGAGGAAGTACCCATCCTCAAGACTGTTGTTCCCAGGATGCTGGGTGGCCATAGATACCTGATCGAAAGCTTCGTTGATATCTCCGACCGCAGACAGGTGGAGGAGAGCCTGGCCCGAGAGCGTGACCTGTTGCAGGCTCTTATGGACAACGTGCCTGATATGATCTTTTTCAAAGATGCCGAATCGCGCGTTATCAGGAGCAATAGAGCACACGCGCAGCTTCTAGGCTTTGATGACCCGCAAGAGGCCATTGGCAAGACCGATTTTGACTTTTTCGCTCCGGAGGATGCCCCCGGATTCTACGAGGAAGAACAGGAAATCATTCGATCTGGGCGGCCCATCATTGACCGGATAGGGCAAACGCCTGATCTCCGCACAGGCGAGCTTCGTTGGCTATCAGAGACGAAGGTTGCCATTAGAAGTGAATCCGGACAGGAGTTGGGTCTGGTGGGTATTGCGAGGGATATCACCGAGCGCAAACGGGCGGAGACCGAACTTGAGCGGCGTAGCGCACAGCTTCAGACCGCTGCCGAAGTTTCCCGCGCTGCCACCGGTCTCCTGGATCCGGCGGAGTTGATCCAACAGGTGGTCGACCTGGTTCGTGAGCGCTTTGAGCTGTACTATGCTGGGCTGTTCCTGGTGGACCGGACCGGTGAGTGGACCGGCGAGCCGGGCAAATGGGCAGCGCTGCGGGCCGGTACCGGCGAGGCCGGCCGCCAAATGGTGAAGGCGGGACACGGGCTGGAGATCGGTGACACGTCGATGATCGGGTGGTGCGTGGCGAACGCCCAGGCCCGCATTGCGCTGGACGTGGGCGAGGACGCGGTGCACTTCGAGAATCCCTGGCTGCCGGAGACACGCTCGGAGATGGCCTTGCCGTTGATCTCTCGTGGGCAAATTATCGGTGCCATGACCATCCAGAGCACTCAGGAGGCAGCCTTCTCGGATGAGGACATCGCGGTGCTTCAAACTATGGCTGACCAACTGGCGGCTGCCATCGAGAATGCCCGTCTCTTTGAGGGGCAAACCCAACGTGCTGATGAGTTAGCCACCCTGAACCAGATCGCCGTCACGGTCAACCGCTCGCAGGATATGCAGGAGCTGCTGGAAGCGGTATTAGAGACAGTTATGACAGCCCTGGGCTACGATGCTGGCTTGACCAGCCTTGCCGACGAGGTGACCGGTGAGTTGGTCCTGGTTTCCCATCACGCCTTGCCGGACTCAATGGTCAGGCTCTTTGAACAGCAGGGGCTGACAGGCAGCCTGTGTGAATTGGTCTTTCAAACCGGTGAGACGCTAGGTATCGATGACATACGAAAAGGAGCGCCTGT
>JAUVPY010000156.1 GCA_030598425.1 Anaerolineae bacterium | reverse complement strand
TGGGGGACGCGGAGCGGGCGATCGAGTATTTCGAGGGGGCGCTGGCCATCCAGCGCGAGATCGGGGACCGGCGTGGCCAGGGTATTACTTCAGGCAGCCTGGGTAATGCCTACGCCGCCTTGGGGCAGGTGGGGCAGGCGATTGAGTATTATGAGGGGGCGCTGGCCATCGCCCGCGAGATCGGGGACCGGCGCAGCGAGGGATATCATTTCGGCAACCTGGGAACTGCCTATAGCGCCCTAGGGCAAGCAGAGCGGGCGATCGAGTATTATGAGGGGGCGCTGGCCATATCCCGAGAGATCGGCGACCGGCGCAACGAAGGACGTTGGTTAGGCCACCTGGGTGTTGCCTATCGCGACCTGGGGCAGGTGGAGCGGGCCCGGGATTATCTGAAGCAAGCCCTCACCATCCTCGAAGAGATCAAGTCCCCCAATTCCGAACTGGTGCGTGGCTGGTTGGCTGAGCTAGGGGACGAATGATGCCGTGCCGTGAACGTTCGACGGACCCACAGCCAAGCCCGGCCCAATCCGAGGAAAGTCCGCGAACGGTCCGACGGAGTGCTCAGGAGGCTCTGGAATGGGACACTATCAGCGAATAAGACACGAGTATCGGAGACGTAAGGGGGATTCCACCAGGCTTTTTCAAACGGTCCTGTCCGTGGCCGACGAAATCGGCTTGGAGGCAGCCCTGGAAGTCCTGGAACGGTGTGTGACTGAGAAATGGCTGGCGTGGCTGGACGGCCATCCAGCCGCACTGGAGAGGGGTGGGGACCCCCTAGCAGATGGCTACAGGATCTTGTATGAGGAATACATTGGGATCTCGACGGCGAAAGACGGAGACGTGGTGGAAGAGACGGAAAGAAAGCTGGTGATCAGGTGGCGGAACGAATGTCCTGTCCTGGAGGCATGTGAGGAGCTAGGCTTAGATACGAGGGAGATCTGCAAGAAGGTATATCACAGGCCGGTGGGGGCTTTTCTGTCGAGGATTGATCGTCGATTGAGGTTTGACAGAAATTATGCTGCTTTGAGGCCCTATACGTCATATTGTGAAGAGATAATAACCCTGGAGGAGTTGGATTGAGCACGTAGCACGTAGGCTGGGTCGAGGCACGAGACCCAGCGGCCCTACGAAACGTTGGGTTGAACCCAGAGGGAGAAACCCAACCTACGCGGCTTCCAGCGCCGCCCGCTCCTCGTCGGAGAGGAACGCGACCGCCAGGGCGTTACGTTGGGCCTGGCGAGTGTGCGCCGCCGTCAGCCTGGCGGCTGGCGCCGCTACCTCATATTCGTAACGCAGGTCGATGCCGCTGACGACGGGGCAATCGGTGTTGATCGTCGCCAGCAGACCGCGCTCCAGAAAACCCCGCAGCGGGTGGCCAGCATACTCGGGCACCAGGCTGGTCTGCACGTTGCTCGTCATACACGACTCGATCCCGATTTCGTGTTCCACCAAGTAATCCATCAGAGCCGGATCCTCGGCCGACCGAACGCCGTGACCGATGCGCGTTGCCCCCAGTTCGCGAAGCGCCTGCCATACACTCTCCGGCCCGGCCGCCTCCCCCGCGTGGATTGTGATTTGTAGACCCGCGTCTTTTGCCCGCCGCATGTGTTCCACATACAGCTCGCCGGGGTAGTTCCCCTCGTCCCCAGCCAAGTCCAGCGCCACCAGCCGTTCGCTGTACGTCAATAGCGCCTCCAGTGCGCGCCAGGCGACCTCCGTCCCGTACGATCGGCTCACAATGCCAATCAGCTTCACCTTGACGTCAAAGGTTCGTTTACCTTCCTCAACGCCATCGACGACCGCCTCTACTACCCCTTCTGGGTTCAGAGCGTTTGGCTTGGCCATGAACCAGGGGCTGAACCTCAGCTCTACATAGTGCAGTCCCTCGCGATGCGCGGCCTCGACGTTCTCAAAAGCCACGCGCCGGCACGTCGCATAATCCACCAGCACGGCCGTCATCCAGCGGAATTTGGTGAAGAATGCCAACAAACCCGGTTGCGGCTCGGTCACCTGAACGTGCGGCCGCAAGCCTTCCAGGTCCCACGCCGGTAGCGGCAGTTTGTGCCGCTGCCCCAGGTCCAGGATCGTCTCCAGGCGCACATTACAGTCCAGATGTCGGTGCAGGTCAATCAGAGGCAACGTCGGATCAATCATATTCGCGCTCACCCGTGCTCTCCCCTCTTGATCTCTCCACGGATCGTCGAGTTGAATTCCTGCTACAATTTTTCAATCACACACATGCATTGTAGTCTAAAGCGCTTTTGGCACAACTCCCTGGCGCCGCCCGCCAGGGCGGATGGAAGGAGGATCAGCCGTTGCCAACCTTGGCGGGCCGGGCGTAGAGCGGTTCGCCCACGCCCGGCCTGCCAGGATACTAGTAAGCCTACGCGGCCCCGTCTCCTGAATATCACTTGACAAAAGTAGACCTTAATGATATATTTAGTATGAAAACCTAATCCGCCCCCCATGTTTCCCGTCCTATGCACTCGTGACAGGTGAGTTAGTTGGACGGGATTTTTGTTTAAACCATCCAAGACGAGGCGTAGTCCGCCGCTTGGGTGTTGGCGAAGAAGAACTACCACCGAGACACGGAGTCCACTGAGTGTTTATATCGTTCTCTCCGTGTTCTCCGCGCCTCAGTGGTTCGGAAGTACCCTCCATACCTGTAACAACGCGCCACAGGGGTACTACCAGGTTCAGATCCGCAGGAGGGACAGACATGAGCCGCCAGCGATTGCTAAAATTGGTAACAGGGGTTATGTTGATCACGGTGTTCTTAGCCGGGTGTGGGACCCCCGCCGCGATTACGGAGGAAGACTTGATCGGGGTTTGGAAGAGACAGGAGGGCGAGACTTTCTACTTCCAGTTCAATGAGGATGGGACCTTCAAGGTTGCCAGCTCTGAAGCCTTTCTTAAGGGCTCTACGTTTGATATGGGAGAGTTCCAGCTTGAGGGCGCGTTGCTCACCCTCACCACCAGCGCTGAGAGTTCAGACTGCGTAGGTCAGGTTGGCAGCTATCAGATGGAGTTGACGGAAGAAGGTGACCTCAAGTTCACTCTAGATGAAGATGAATGTGGTCTTCGGGGCCCGGATGCTCAACTCTCGCCCTGGGAGCGAGTTTCACCCTAGTCCAGTGGGCCCGGGATTAGAAATCCCTGGCTCAATCTGAAAAGCTCAATCTGAGCCGCGCCCTCAGGCGCTTGTATTTGACCCTGCGGCCCGGGATTAGAAATCCCTGGCTCAACCTGAAAAGCGCCCTCAGGCGCTGGCGTTGACTCAGGCGCTGATGACTCGACCCTGAGGGGTCGTCTCAATTTCAGCACCGAATTCCATTCGGGTGGCTCCTTGACCATTCGCCAGACTGGCACCATGATGGTTTCACGGTGGAACCATTGTGGCGGTGCAGCGATGCCTACGATTACTGTGAAGAACGTCCCAACCGATCTGTACGAGCGGTTGAAACAGTCCGCCGAAGTCAACCGGCGAAGCATCAACACCGAGGTCATCGTTTGTATCGAAAGGGCGGTACGCAGTCGTAGGATTCGGCCTGAGGCGATGCTGTCCAGAGCACGTGAGCTGCGCGAAAAGACAGGTGACCATCTGATTACGGACGATGAGTTCACGCAAGCCAAGATAGCTGGCCGGCAATGAAAGTCGTATTCCGGCTACCGCCGTGTCGCTGGAAGCTTTCGTCAGCTCCTGATGTTGCATGATGCCTAAAAGTATCGTCTCCCCCGAAGATCAGAACGTCACGTTCGTCGAGCTGTTCTTTGACCTCGTATTCGTCTTCTCCGTGACCCAGGTCGTCAGCCTCCTTCACCACGGGCTCGACTGGGTCGCCGTGGGTCAAGCGGTCCTGGTCTTCTGGCTCGTATGGTGGGCCTGGTCCCAATTCACCTGGGCCTTGAACGCGGCTGATACGACGCATCACCTGGTTCAGCTCGGCGTCCTGGCAGCCACCGCCGTGGCCTTCTTTATGGCCATAGCGCTCCCCGGCGCCTTTCACGACCGGTCCTCCTGGTTCGCGGTTACCTACGTCCTGGTGCGCGTGATCGGACTCACCCTGTACGCCTGGGTGGCCTCCGAGGATCCTTCACAGCGCGCCGCCGTCCGAAGCTTCGCCCTTGTGTCTGCCGGCGGGCTTTTAGCCGTCCTGATCGGTGGCTTTTTGGGCGGCGCGGCGCAGTATTGGTTGTGGGGCTTGGCCATACTCCTGGACGTGATCGCCGCCGCCGTCGGCGGGCAGGCGGAGGGCTGGAACCTGCACCCCGAGCATTTTGGGGAACGCCACGGGCTGTTCGTCATCATCGCTTTGGGCGAGACCCTGATCGTCGCCGCCGGCGCAGCGACGGACGCGGTGTGGACCAGGGGTCTACTCGGCGTGGCGGTTCTGGCAGTTGCCATCACCTGCGGTCTCTGGTGGAGCTACTTTCCGCGAGCCAAGCCCGTGCTCGATGGGGCGTTGGCATCACGCCGTGGCGCCGAGCAGGCGAAGATGGCGAGAGATGTCTTCAGCCTGATCCACTTCCCCATGATGTGTGGCGTGATCGCTTACGCGGCGTCGGTCGAGGCAGCCGTGGCGCATCTGGACGAGCCGCTGTCGTTGGCGGGAAGGCTGGCCCTGGCGGTTGGCCTGGTCCTTTTCGTGGGCGGGATGGCCGTTGCCGTGTGGCGGGCGACGCGCCGCCTTCTCCTGCCTCGCGTGCTTCTGACCGCCCTCACGGCGGTCGCGATCGTGGCGGTGACGGGTGTCGCATCAACCCTCACCCTGGCGATTGCCCTCGCCGGTATCGTAGCCATCGCCGCCCTGGAGGGGCGGACGGGCAGCCCGGTGGAAGACGATGCGCAGTCAGCCAGGGGCGATCAGGCCTGATAGAGCATAATGAGATTACCGCAGGTATCATCAAATACGGCGGTGGTTACCGGTCCCGTTGGATTCTCAGGATGTATTGTTGGCTTACTATGAAACTCCACACCCAGTTTTGTCAGCCTTTCGTACTCTTGCTGAATATCCTCAACAGCAAATGCCGTAAAAGGCAGCCCCGCCTCAAACAACGCCTTTTTGAATGTCCGGGCAGGTGAGTTGATAGGTGAGTTGTCGTCTGGCTCAAGAAGTAACTCAATATCGTCCGGTCCTTCGGGCGAGACGACGGTTAACCATTTGGCTCTCCCTGCCGGAAAGTCGGATTTTTTAACAAAGCCCAGAACTTCCGTATAAAACTTGAGGGCCTTGTCCTGCTCGTCTACGAATACACTGATTAGTTTTATCTTCATACATTGGCTCCCTGTCAATTATTAAGGTTATTTATATATTTACTGTGTTCAATTTGCAAATTTGGCTCTGGGTGGTATAATTGAGGCCCGGTTACTCCCAGGGTGAGGTGACACGATGGCAGCGATCTCAGAGCGCGAAATGCAGGACATGCGACACAGGGTCTTACAGCTCTTGAAGCTCAAGGGCCCCTTGAGCGCTGGCGAAATGAGCCAGGAGCTGAAGATCACCTACATGGGCGTGCGCCAACACCTCACCCCCTTGGAGGGCGATGGTTTGATCCGGTATCATACCGAGCAGCGGGGCAAAGGACGCCCCACCTACGTCTACTCGCTGACTGAGTCGGGTGATGAGGTCTTCCCGCGTATCTACTCTCAACTGGCAAAGGATCTGTTGGACACGATCCGGGCTTTGGACGGCGAGGACGGGATCGAGCGGGTCTTGGGAAAACGCACTGAATGGCTCGAAGCCCAATACATGGCGCGTATGCTCGACAAGGGCCTGGAAGGCCAAGTCCAGGAGTTGGCCCAAATCCGAACGGAAGAGGGCTATATGGCCGACTGGGAGAAGCTCGACGGGAATATCTTCGTCCTGTGGGAGCACAACTGCGCGATCCGCCAGGTAGCCCGCCACTGTGCCCAGGCCTGTAGCCATGAGTTGGAGCTCTTCCGCAGAGTGCTGGAAAACGCGGAGGTGACCAGCGAAGCACATATTATGGCTGGGGATAGAGCATGCGCGTACCGGATCCGGCGCAAATAGGGCAGGGTCAAGCGTGAGCCAGGACGGCCCGCAAGACGCCTGGCGAAAACTGCATCCACAGTTCGCGTCCGATCAGGGTGTAAGGTTTGTCGAGTTCGTGCTGAGTTGAATAAGACAGGGCTGATTGAATCAAAAATCGTTCTTGCTCGATCGTGATCTCGTAGACGCAGCCCCATTCCTCCGTACCCCGGATGAAGTTGAAGGCGCGCCGGGCGGACCACCCGATCGAAATCTGGAAGTCCTGCTCCGCCGGCCAGGCGTAATAGCTGGCCTCGCTGTCGTTTTGCCTCCGGGGCGCCAGGGCATCTTGCTCGAGCAGGCTAAGGGCTTCGACCATAAGACGCCCACCAGCTTGGGCCAACAGGGCGTCCGCTTCCGGGCCGGTGATGCCATCCGGCAGGGAGAGAGGTTGTTGCAGCAGGATATCGCCCGCGTCGGGGCGCTCGTTCATCAGGTGCAGCGTGACCCCGGTTCGTCGTTCGCCCTTGCGAAATTGCCAGAACAGGGGCGCCGGCCCTCGATAGGCGGGCAGCAGGGAGGGATGCAGATTCAGGCAGCCCCGCGGCGGAAGTTGCAGCAGGGCGGGGGGAAAGATGGTCGGAAAACAGGCCACCAGGATCACCTGGGGCCGGTAG
>JAUVPY010000339.1 GCA_030598425.1 Anaerolineae bacterium | reverse complement strand
GGGTGCGCGAACCGTTCGGCTGCCCGTGCTGACCGCAGGGTCAGTACAAACTGATAGTCCTGCGGAAGCTCACGACGAAGCCTGCGGTTCGCCCTAAACCCTTGGGGTCTTATCGTAACTTGCAGCTAGCTCCCCATCTGCTGAACCAATTGCAGCCCCGCTTCGCCTGTGATGGCTGGCACGACGGTGACGTCGAATTCGTCGCCCCATTCGGTGGTTATGGCCATAATGGGCTCGACGCTGTCGGCTTCGAAGACCGAAATGACATCAGGATTGGATGTCTGAAGCCAGTACTCGGCTACCGGCTTGACTCCCTCCGGGTACTGCCAACCCGCCCGGTGGGCGATACGGCTCTCGGTAGTTCCGTCTTTTGGTTTGAGCATTGCTACGAACAGCATGATTCGCCTCCTATAATAGAGTATTGGTTTGGATACTATTCAGATAAGACGTTGAGAGTCTTGAAACGGAGTGTCCTTGATTTGGATTAGCCAGGCGAAGAATCACCTCCCTTCGTCCACAAGACCGCCAGTTGCCGGGGGCGACTGGCTGGTCTCAAGCTCGGCCAGCAGGAAGGCGATTAGACTCTCCGCGTCGGGAAAATGACGCGGCCGGTCCTCCTGGGTGATGCACTCCAAGGAAGCCCGCCAGGGGGCGTCTTCTGCATCCTGTCGCCACAGCCGTAACAGATATGATTTGTAAGTGGGTCCACCTTCCGCCATCATCGCCTCACGCTGGGATATTGGACTATAGCGGTCCATATTATACAGTTTTACCATTACTTGAGCATTAACACAACCAGACTACTTGCAAAAAGGGTTATTATCTGCGATAATCATGATAGCCGAATTCTAGCCCCTTTACGCCACACCTGTGCAGTCGCTCGGCGTCGAGGCTTTTGTGGTTGGCTGTCGTTCTGTTTGACAGCCAACTTCTGGGAATCTAAGGAAATACATTCTGGAGATGGCCGAGCTGCAACTTCACCTCCTGGGCCCCGGGCGGGTCGTCCACGCCCAACGGGGGGAAATCGAATTTCGCGGTCGGTTGCTATTGGCCCTATTGGCCTACCTGGCCGTGGAGTCCGACCAAACCCACAGTCGCGAAACGCTGATGGGCCTGCTGTGGCCGGAACTGCCCGAAGCCGATGCCCGCAACAACTTGCGCGTAACCTGGTCGCGGCTGCGGACAAGGCTTGGCCCCAGCGCCGGCCCTCCCTTTTTGACCAGCACCCGCTTTGACCTCCGATTCAACCCGGAGAGCAGCCATTGGCTGGATGTGGCCGAGTTCCGGGCCTCGGTCGCCGCCGCCGAGGGGCACGTCCACGAGGAGCGCCAGGCCTGTCCCGACTGCTGCCAGAAGCTGACCCGGGCGGCCGAGCTGTATCGCGGCGGGTTTCTGGCCGGGTTCTACCTGGACGGCTGCCCGGCCTTTGAAGAGTGGCAATTTGTGCAGCGCGAGCGACTGCATCTGCAAACTCTTGAGCTGCTGGCCGAGTTGGCCCACTGCTATGAGCAGAGAGGGGAGCTCAAGACAGCCGAGGGGTACGCCCGCCGCCAGCTTGAACTGGATCCCTTGCGCGAGGATGCCCACCGACGGTTGATGCGCTTGCTGAACGGCCAGGGCCAGCGGGGGGCAGCCCTGGCCCAGTATCAGGCCTGCCGCCGGGTCTTACGCGACGAACTGGGGGTTGAGCCGGATGCCGAGACGCTGCTGCTCTACCAGCAGATCAAATCCGGCGCGCATCGGTGCTGAATGAAGCGCACGAACTGTTAAGTACGCGTGCCGGTTACCTGGCCGATGAGGAATACCGGATAGCCTTCCTGAAAAATGCCCCTGCTTCTGGGGAGATTATGGCTCGCTGGGGGAGACATGCCCTATCAGGTGGGGTCTAATGATCAGGCCTCGGCTTGCGCTCGTCGCCGCCGTGGTGTACAATTCAGCATCGGCCGGGCAATCAGTACCAGCACGGTTTTTCTATTGTAGTGCTAGTACTTGATGTAAGACTCGGAAGATTGTACTTCGCACGGAAAGAGAGGCAGATAACTATGAAGGTCCTGCTACTTGAGGACGTGATTAACTTAGGGCTCGCTGGTGACGTGGTGACGGTTGCTAACGGCTATGGCCGTAACTACTTGGTCCCTCGTGGTCTGGCCAAGGTAGCTACTCCGGGCGCGCTGAAGCAGGCCGACCAGATTCGTACGGCGGGTGAGCGCAAGCGATCGCGACAACTGGCCAGCGCCCAAGATCTGGCACGGCGCATCGAGGGGCTCAGCCTCACCTTTACAGCTCGTGCTGGAGAAACAGGTAAGCTATACGGTTCTGTCACCACGGCTGAATTGGCTGAGGCAGTTGAACGTGAACTGGGTGAAGAACTCGACCGGCGCAAAATCATCAGCGACCCGCTGCGTCAACTCGGCGAACACACTGTCGAAGTTCGACTGATAACTGACGTGTCGGCCAACCTCAAGGTCGTCGTCGAACCCGAAGAAGCCGAGGAATTAGAGGTTCCGGAGGAGTTGCGGGCACCCATTGAGGAAGAAGAGGCGATCGCTGAGGCCTCAACCGAGGTTGAGGTGGCCGAAGCTGAGGCGACCCCTGAGGAGGCCCCTTGATCCAAACCCATATCGGTAGAGCCTCCTCCTGACAGCGAGCGACGGAAAACGGCGGGGTTAGGGCACCATCCGGGTGTCCCAACCCCGTTGACGTTAAGATAAAGCAGAACTCGCCGACCGTTACGGTGAGGCGAGTCCCCAACCCTGCCACACTCAAGACCCCTCCCTCAATATTCAGCGTTGATGTTCCCTTGAGCGCACTCCGCCAGCGCTCGGCTCAGTGCAGGCGGGTCGTCGGTGGTGATACGATCCACACCTGCGCTTGCCAGCCGCCAGGCCAACTCGACGTCAGAGGGGCGCTCGGCGTTCAGCGTCCAGGCTGCGACCTGTGCCCCTCGCGCGTGCAGATTGGCAATCCAGTCGAAACCATCTGCCAGGGCCTGGGCCAGCAACCCGGCCCAGATGTACCAGACGCCGGCCGGTGGCGATTGTGCCCATAGGGCCTCGGCGCGGGCGGCCAGGTAATCAGCAGTCGCTCCCCAGCGGCGCGTAGCCAGCGGGTGATCGTCCCAATAGCCGTAAGCTCCCTGGCGAAACGGAGGAACTGGGAACCCATACTCCTCCGTTTCATGGGGGCTCACTTCCAGATAGAGCAATGGATCGAAACCCAGGGGCAGGTCAGCATCAAGAGTGCTCAGACGCCGCAGCGCCCAGTCGGCCTCGCTGGTCACACGCACACGATCCTTCACAGGCTGTAGCGCGGCCACCAGGTTCGCCAGAACTTCCTCATCCAAAGGCGTTTGAGGCTTCAGGTCGAGCTGCAACTCGACGGGCTGGGAGCAACTGGACACCAGATCTAACGCCTGGCTCAATAGCCCCACCGGTTCCTCCGTTACAGTACCTTGCCAGGTGAGGTATAGGTCCATTGCTTGATCGGCCGTCAGCGCAACCACTGGCCCAGAGCCACTTGTACCCCCATCCAGTACCCCGTCGTGCAGCAGCAGGAAGTCGCCATCAGCCATCAAGGAGATGTCTATTTCTACAACCCGTGCGCCGGCGTCCAGGCACGTCTTCAGCCCCCGCATCGAGTTGGGAGGGTAATGGTAGCCGCGATTAGTTGCGCGGTGTATCAGCAGAACGGACGGCTTCATCTTGAACCTCATCACTCGCCAATAGTGTCTCAACGTCAGCCAGGGTGCCACGCCACGGACCGGGCTGTTCCTGTTTGAGCGTGGTGACAGCGGCGGCCAGGCGAGTTGCTTCTTGGGGTGATGCAATCAGGCGCCGGCCCAGATAGGTGGCAAAGCACGTGTCCCCGCGACCGGTGCGCCCGGCCAGCGAGCGCGGCGTAAAGGGCGCCTGGTAAATCTGCCCGTCAGCGAATACGGTGACCCCGGACGATTGGGTGAGGACGATTTCGCGTGGGCCGTACGCGGCCAGGCGATGTACGGCTGCCTGCATATCGGTAAGGCCGGTCAGCAATTCCGCCTCGGCACGGTCCACCTTAAGGTAGGTCACGTGTGACAAGCCCTCTTCCATGTCGGGCCACTGACGGAAGACCAGGTTTCCGTTCTCACGCACGCGGACAAAGCCTTGGATATCTATGGCAACCGGACCACGTTGGGCCAGCGAGGTGAGTAACGGCAGATCCACCTCACCTGCCATGAT
>JAUVPY010000174.1 GCA_030598425.1 Anaerolineae bacterium | reverse complement strand
GTTTCGGATCCACTGCCATGCCAATACGGGTGCCAATACATACACAATAACCGCCAAGACGAAGGCGGCCGATATGGCGAGGTGGACCATCCATTTCCGTCTGTGGGGATTTTGAGTACCCGGAGTGATTTTGAAGGTACCCATATTAGGCCTCATAGCTGCGCCAAAACAATCAGTGGCCTGTCCACAACCTCAGGCGTAAGAAAAGTTTTGGTAATCATTGGAAAACCTATGCACCGCTGCCACGATTCCAGTGTAACATATCGAAGTAGGCAAGTCAAGGGGTGCGTTAGTACTTTTTAGTAAGAACCTTTGGCTTGATATCTTGGTGCAAATGCTCTGATGAAAAGAGGGGTGGGAGAAGTCGTCAGCCTTGTGTGAACGGCCATACCCGCAAACATGGTTCAAAAGACAAAACCCTTCCCACTTGGGAAGAATGAGTAGCAGTCTCCAGAGTTTTTGTTCCAACCACCTGGGGGACTCCAGATTCTCACCCCATCGTTTGACCTATGGGAGGTTCCACCCGAACGGCGGTGGCGCCTAGCATCTCGGTCAGCTTCTGCTCAAGTTCGACACAGTGGCGGGTGGTGGCGTTGGGAAAATCAAGCTGAAGTCGTCCTTGACCATTGGGAATAGAAAGGCTGAAGGTGTCCTGACCCTGGAAGCTGGTAACTAGTTCGTAGACAGACCTTAGCCGTTGCCGGTCACGTTGGGCGTCTCCGCTGCGGCTTACCGTGATTTGGAGGTGGTGGGCGGACTGCGAGTCGATGAATGTAGGTTGCAGGTCAGGTGAAGGGGCTGAAATCTCTTGAGGTAGAGGCGGCTGGTTGTCTTTCGACTCTGGCGCAACGCGAGTGATGTTGTCGTCAACTTTCTCACAGATGATCTTAGGTCCATTCCCCCCCTTGATGTCCACCTTTCCGCGCACTATCACCACCTTTTCCTCTTCCCATATCTCGTGCGTCTCTTCGTAGGTGCGGGGGAAGACGATGACTTCGATTGTACCCTGTACATCTTCCAGTTCGACGAAGGCCATGGGCTTGCCGTTTTTGGTGTAAATCTGGCGTACCCAGTTGATCATTCCGGCTACGGTTACTTTGTGCCCCGCCATAGTCTCGTCAATTTGGCCCAGGAGGCAGGTAACTGAACCACCTAGCCTGCGGATGAGCGGCTCCATAGGGTGTTCCGAAGCATAAACGCCGACCAGTTCCTTCTCCCAACCGAGTATCTCGCGGCGCGATACCTCTTCCACTTTAGGCAGCGGGTAGAGAATCGAGCCAGCGGCTGGGGCATCGAAGCCGCTCGTATCAAACATATTCATTTGACCGACGGCTGCTGCCTGGTGGGTCTGGCTTGACAGCCCCATCATTCGATCAACGATGGCTAATAGTTGCGCTCGCTGACCAAGTGGACGAAGTGCGCCCACCTTAATTAGGCTCTCTAAGGCGCGCCGATTTACCTGGCGCAGATCCACGCGGCGGCACAGGTCATCTACATCAATAAACGGGCCACCTTCGGCGCGGGCCTTCAGTATGCCCTCGATGGCTCCTTCGCCTACGTTTTTCACAGCGCCCAGTCCAAAGCGGATGGCCTGGCCTTCGTTGGTATCCTCGATGGCGAAATCGATATCACTCTTGTTGATGTCGGGGGGCGGTACTTGAGTGCCCATCGTCCGGCACTCTCCGATGAGCAGTCCCACCTTCTCGGTGTTGTGGCGTTCCACACTGAGAAGGGCGGTCATGTACTCCACAGGATAGTGGGCTTTGAGATAGGCCGTCTGGCAGGTGATAACAGCATAGTCGGCCGCATGCGCTTTGTTGAAACCGTAGCGGGCGAAAAACTCGATATCATCAAATATCTTGTCCCCAGCCTCTTTAGGGATACCGCGCTCAAGAGCCCCGTTGACGAATTTCTCTCGGTGTCTAAGGAGTTCCTCCTTCTTCTTCTTACCTACCGCCCGTCGCATCAGGTCGGCATCACCGGGTGAGTAGCCCGACAGTTGGGAGGCTATTTGCATGATCTGTTCTTGGTAGACGATGATGCCATAGGTTTCTGCCAGGATCGGTTCTAGTTCCGGATGGTGGTATTCGACCGGTTTACGATTGTGCATACGATCGATGTAGTCATCGATGTATTCCATCGGGCCCGGGCGGTAGAGGCTGATGGTTGCCACGATGTGTTCGAATTTGGTCGGCCTCATCGTCGTCAGCACACGCCGCATACCTGCTGATTCTACCTGGAAAATACCAGTTACGTTGCCCCTGGCCAGCAGTTCAAATGCTTTCTCGTCGTTGATGGGGATAGTGTTCAGGTCATAATGGATGCCGTATCTGCTCGTGATTAACTCGCATGCCTTTCGCATAATGGTCAACGTCGAGAGTCCCAGGAAATCGATCTTGAGCAGTCCGATAGATTCCAGAACCTCCATCGTGTACTGAGTGACGACACCCCCTTCATTTCCTTTGGTAGGACGGTGGAGCGGTGTGTACTCGACCAGAGGTTTGTCGGCGACGATGACGCCCGCGGCGTGGGTACTGGCGTGGCGAGCTACCCCTTCCAGGTGCTGTGCGATGTCGACAAGTTCGCGGACGTAGTCTACGTTATCATAGAGTTCGCGCAGTTCCTGCGATTGCTCAAGCCCGTTGTTGATTTTTACTTTGGGGCTGCCGGGTATGAGCTTGGCAATGCGGTCGACTTCCGGCAAGGGGACGTCCATAGCACGACCGACATCGCGAATTGAAGCCCGGGCACCCATCGTGCCAAAGGTGATGATCTGAGCCACGTTCTCCTGGCCGTATTTTTCGACGGTGTAGTTGATCATCTCCTCGCGCCGATCATCTGGGTAATCCAGGTCAATGTCGGGCATGCTCACACGACCAGGATTGAGGAAGCGTTCAAACAGGAGGTGATTGGCCAACGGGTCGAGGTTAGTAATGCCGGTAGCATAGGCCACCAGACTGCCAGCGCCGGAGCCACGCACATTCCACCAGATCTCGCGTCGCTGGGCGAATTCGCACAGGTCCCACACGATGAGGAAGTACGTGTCGAAACCCATGTCGTGAATTATCTTCAATTCGTGCTCTTTTCGGGCCTGGACTTCGGGGTCGCCGGCCCGGTCGCCGTAGCGTCGTTTCAGACCTTCATCGACTAGATGGCGCAGATAGCTCTCGGCATCGTAGCCAGGTGGAACGTCAAATGGAGGCAGATGATAGCCCTTGGGATCTAGGTCCACCTCGCACATCTCGGCGATGGTCAGGGTGTTAACCAAGCTGTCGGGGCGCTCTCTGAAGAGCTCGAACATTTCCGCGTAGCTCTTCAGGTAGTAGCTTTTGTCGCTCATGCGCATCCGGTCTTGCTGGGTGACGAGTTCGCCGGTTTGCACGCACAAGAGCACGTCGTGAGGCCCAGCATCTTCAGACTTTACATAATGAACGTCATTCGTGGCAATGAGCTTCAGATCAAACTCTTGGGCCCACTGGATGAGCTGCCGGTTGACTTGGGTCAGTTCTGGAATCCCGTGTTCCTGCAACTCCAAGAAGAAGCGATCACGGCCAAAGACGTCAATCCACCAGCCTAAGCGTTCGCGTGCCAGCCGGGTGTTGCCTTGATCCAAGAGACGCGGGATTTCGCCGGCCATACAACCGCTGGTCGCGATGAGCCCCTCAGCGTGTTCGGCCAAGAATTCTCGGTCAATACGCGGCTTGTAATAGAAACCTTCCAGTTGGGAAGCTGTCGCAAGCTCGAGCAAGTTTTTGTACCCGAGGTCGTTTTGAGCCAGCAGTAGCTGGTGGAACCGCTTATCATCTACCCCGGGTTGCCTGTCGGTCATCCGGCGGCCGATCGCGGTCAGATAGGTTTCGATGCCAACGATAGGCTTGATACCTCGCTTCTTGGCCTCAAGATAAAACTCGATTGCCGCGTGCATCGTGCCGTGGTCAGTGAGTGCCAGAGCCGGCATGTCTAGCTCGGCCGCGTGGCTTACTAAATCCTTGACGCGGCCCAGGCCGTCAAGCAGAGAATATTCGCTGTGGACGTGCAGGTGGACGAAGTCGCTCATTCTACCTATTGGCTGCGAGGAAGAGGCATAGGTACTGGCGGACAATATCCCTCGTCCTCTAACTGATCAATCCAGATTTGAAGTGAGCCAGTCAAGGGGTTACACCACAAGATGTTGGACCGCGCTTCAATCTCGGACCCTATATCTTGCGTACCCGAACAATCGTGCTAAAGCAGGCGCGTTCTATTATACCACAGCTTGCAGCGATTTGACTACCGATTCGAGGCGTTTGATGGGGGGATTGAGGAAATTTTAAGGTAGAGTTCTATCCTCGCCAGGATCCGGCTCGAGCTGAGGTTTGGAGACTGGCAGAACTTGCTGAGCTTTGGTATAGTATCCCTGTACTTCCGTACCGTTGACTTTCCCTTGGCTGCTATGTAAAATAGTAAAGGTATGAATAATGCCCGAACTGCCTGAAGTCGAGACCATTGTGCGGGGACTGCGCGCTCCTTTGATTGGACATACATTTTCCGGTGTGCGTGTGGAATGGGAGCGAATGACCCAGCCGTCGGCCCGAGAATTGAGAGCGCGTCTTCCGGGTCAACGTGTGGAGGCCATTCATAGGCGCGGGAAATATCTCGTTATGCAGCTTTCTGGGAAAGATAACCTCATCATACACCTTAAGATGACGGGCGATTTAGAGGTGCTGCCAGCCGATGCTCCGGGTCATCAACACGATCGAGTTGTCTTTGATCTGGAAAATGGGAATCAACTTCGTTTTCGGGATCCACGCAAGTTTGGTCGCGTGTATCTGACGGATGATCCCGCCTGGATCCTGGACCGCTTGGGGCCCGAACCGCTAGATGATGATTTCACCGAAGGCGAGTTTCTGGCTTTATTTGACCGTCGCTCGGGACGAATCAAGCCTCTGTTGCTGAACCAAGAGTTTATTGTTGGTTTGGGCAACATCTACGCTGACGAGGCCCTCTTTCTGGCAGGCGTTCGACCCGAACGCAAGGCCGATACCTTGTTGGAGGCAGAGAAGCGAGGCTTGTATCGAGCCATTCGGCAGGTGCTGCAGCTCGCCATCGACCAAAAGGGGACAAGCCTGGCCGACGAGACCTACCGGGGCGGGCAGTATCAGCGGCAGTTCAAGGTTTATGATCGCAGGGAAGAACCTTGTCCAAAGTGCGGAAGCCCGATTCAACGTATCCGGTTGGGACAGCGGTCAGCCCATTTCTGCCCCAATTGCCAGCGATAATACGTGCCGGTAGCCAGCCAGCTTGGGGCAGGGCTGCTGGAAAGGAAAGATGCCTATGGATAATCTAGGCACGATGAATCCGGAGCAAATACTCCAACTACTTACAGGGTCTGTCGCTTGTGCTTTCGTTTTTTTCCTGCTCATTATCGTGTACGTTATGATCTCCCGCCGTGGCAGACGAACGGGAAAGAGAGAGAGTCTGGGTACGCCAAGTTTTGGACAAGAGACCTTACTTGCGGAATATCGTGCAGGAACTTCGCCGCCGGCAAGCTCCTCGGTGATCTCTACGCCTTCCGGCTTGATGGTGGGGCAGCCTCTCTCTGACGATGAGACGGCGCCTATTGACGTAAGTGCTCGTTTGGTGGGAACTGGTCGTGAGGCGTGGCAGGAAGACGGACCAACGAGTTCTCCGGAGCCCTCGGCGGCGGATGAGTACGCTCCCGACCAGAAGCAGGAGGTATTGCGGCTGTTGCGTGATCCGCTCACTGGACAGTTCTGGGTTCAAGTGGCGGGTGTCCGCTACCGTAGCCTGAAGGGCATTCGCGACAGAGCAGTAGGCGAGCGCGTACTCGCGGCCGTCACACATCTCTTGCGTTTCAGCAACGGGATGGTTGCCACCGATCAGGGCGTAATGACGCTTGAACTCCCACCGTGTGATGCGGTGAAAGTGCCGACCGCTTTCGGTGTCTTGTCAGAGGCACGTGAATCCGTTGAGGTGATGCGCCTGATGAGCGACCCCGATCAGGATCAGTTTTGTGTTCACGTGGTTGGGCAATGCTATCATCGGCTGGTTGATGTGAGCCGGCGGGACACCGGTCGCTACATCCTGGAGGCAATCACTCGCTTCCTGCAGTTCAGCGGTGGTATGCTGGCAACAAATGACGGTGTCGGGGTGGTTCCAGTTCCGCCTCTGAGCCTGGACGTCCATACCCCGCTTCCCAGACCCGCGACAACGTCTCAGGTTTCAGAACCGGCCGCTTCCACTTCTTCTGTGACCTCTCAACCGGCTCAGCCTACCTCTGGTCCCCCTGATTCTGCAGCAACAATGGGGGAGGAGGAGCGTCTCCTACGGCAAATGGTGAGTGGTATGCCGTCACAGCCTCCAACCCCTCTCGAGCGTCCCAGCCTAATCAGTAGCCT
>JAUVPY010000335.1 GCA_030598425.1 Anaerolineae bacterium | reverse complement strand
GAGAGCGTGGAGGAAGGTGTAAAGGGCGTGGACTATCTGCATACCGACGTCTGGGTCTCGATGGGGGAGCCAGACTCGGTGTGGGAGGAGCGCATCAAGCTGCTCAAGCCGTATCAGGCCAACACGGGTGCCGTGAAGTTGACCGGCAACTCGGACGTCATGTTCCTGCATTGCTTGCCTGCTTTCCACAATCGAGGGACCAAGATTGGTGAGGAGATCTATCAGAAGTTTGGGCTGGACGGGATGGAGGTGACCGATGACGTCTTCGAGTCGGAGCATTCCATCGTCTTTGATCAGGCTGAGAATCGAATGCACACCATCAAGGCTGTTATGGTGGCCACGTTGGGAGACTAGATATTGGAACAGAAGAAAGCAGAAGTCATCGTCGTAGGCGGAGGCTTTGCCGGGCTGAACGTGGTCAAAGGCCTAAAGAGCGCCCCCGTTCTGGTGACGCTCGTCGACAAGCACAATTACCATCTCTTCCAACCGTTGCTCTATCAGGTTGCGACAGCGGTCCTTTCACCGGACAACATCGCCGCCCCGATTCGTAAGGTTCTGCGAGGTCAGAAAAATGCCACGGTAGGCCTTGCCGAAATGGTTGGTGTCGATCTTAACCGGAAAGTGGTGATTGGTCAGCGCGGTGAGAAGAAGTACGACTACCTGGTGTTAGCCACCGGCGTGGAGGGTTCCTATTTTGGCCACGACGAGTTTAAGCCCTTTGCGCCAGGACTAAAGAGCCTCGACGACGCCGTAGAGATCCGCAGGCGGATCCTGCTGGCTTTTGAAGAGGCCGAGTTCGAGGCGGACGAAGCCTCGCGGCGCGGCAAGTTGACGTTCGTGGTCGTGGGAGGTGGTCCGACTGGTGTTGAGTTGGCAGGAGCGATCGTGGAGACAGCCACTCAGACGCTCCCATCCGAGTTTCGTCACGTTGATACCAGGACAGCCCGAGTAATTCTGGTAGAGGGTGGGGATAGTCTGCTGAAGGCCATGCCCCAGGGAATGGGAAAACGGGCCCAGCGTGACCTGGAAGCCATGGGCGTCGAAATGCGGCTGGGCAGCTACGTGACCTCGGTGGACGCCGACGGGGTGATGGTCGGGGATGAACGGGTTCCGGCTGAGAACGTGCTTTGGGCGGCAGGCGTGCGTGGCACGCCGATTGCCAAGACGCTAGGAGTTGAATTAGATCACATAGGGCGCGTGAAAGTTGCGCCGGACTTGTCGGTTCCGGGTCATCCGGAAGTTTTTGTAGTCGGTGACGCGGCCCACGCCGTTGATGCGGTGACCGGCCAACCCGTTCCTGGGGTAGCTCAGGGCGCCATCCAGATGGGCCGCTTCGTGGCCGATATCATTCGCCGCGAGGTCGAGGGTGCCGACCCCAAAGATCGACCGACCTTCAATTACTATGACAAAGGCTCAATGGCGACGATAAGTCGAGGCCGAGCGGTAGCTTCGATCAAAGGACGCACCCTCGGTGGCTTCTTGGGCTGGCTTGCCTGGGGCCTGATCCATCTCATGTTTCTGGTTGGATTTCGCACAAAGGCGATGGTCATGTTTGAGTGGGTTTGGAACTACCTGGCTCACGAAAGGGGGGCTCGTATTATCACGGGTGATCCGCGGACCAAGATCAAGGAAATCCGCGGAGCCAAGATGTACGATCGACGATAGAGTCCGCCTCAACAACGTGACTTGCATTTACGGCACGGCCGGGACATAGTACGATCAGATTTCTAGGTGATTCAATGAGGAGGCGTAACCATATGGACAAATCACACCGAATTGGCTTTGTGTCGACCCGTTTGGCCGGTACGGATGGGGTTTCTCTGGAGGTAGCCAAATGGGTGCAGGTGCTAAATGGCCTTGGCCACGAATGCTTCTTTTTCGCCGGTGAGTTGGAATGGCCGGAGGAACGCTCTTATCTCGCACCCGAGGCCCATTTTGACCACCCCACCATCTTGAAGTTAAGCATGGACCTGTTTGACGACTATATTCGTGCCCCCGAGACGTCCCAGGCCGTTGAGAGCATCAAAAACCATTTAAAAGAGCACCTGCACCAGTTTGTGCGTCGCTTTGACGTGGACCTTCTCGTTGTGGAAAACGCTATGGCCATTCCTATGAACATCCCCCTCGGATTGGCTCTGACGGAACTGATCGCTGAAACCTGCATACCCACGATTGCTCATCATCATGACTTCGCCTGGGAACGGCCTCGCTTTTCTGTGCGGGCCGCCGATGACTATCTGCGTGCCGCCTTTCCAGCCACTCTCAATTCGATCACACACGCGACCATAAATTCGTACGCTCAGCGTCAGTTGGCACTACGCACCGGGGCCAGTTCCCTGGTGGTGCCTAACGTGATGGATTTTGAGAACCCGCCACCGGAGCCCGATGGCTACGCCGATGACCTGCCGACGGCGCTCGGGTTGAGCCCCGATGAGTTTCTCTTGCTCCAGCCCACGCGGATCGTTCCTCGCAAACGGATCGAGCGAGCCATCGAGTTGGCGAAACGGTTAGAATTGCCATCTACCCTGGTTATCTCCCACGCCTCCGGGGACGAAGGCTCGGAGTATGCTGCTTTTCTGAAAGAGTACATTCAGCTTTTGGAGGTGAAGGTCCGCTTCGCTGGAGATACTTTCTCTCACGAGCGGGGACAGACGTCCGATGGGCGAAAGATCTACTCCTTGGCGGATGCCTACCAGCCGGCAGTCCTGGTGACCTATCCGTCCACCACTGAGGGCTTCGGCAATGCTTTCCTGGAAGCCATTTACTACCGGAAGCCCATCGTCATGAGTACGTATGAGATCTACAGAATTGATATTCAACCAAAAGGGTTCAAGGTCGTCGAATTCGGGGACTACATTACTGAGGACACCGTGCTCTGGGCTCGAGAACTGCTGGAGAATCCAGACCTGGTGGCTGAAGTAGTCGAGCACAATTATGAAACTGCCCGTCGCCATTACTCGTACGCCAACCTGGAGAGAGTACTGGCTGCTCTGGTCAGCCTGAGCGTGGGGGGCTAGGCCTTGCCTAGGCAAGCTGGTAGCGAGGAACTCGTGATGGAAAACGGATTACCTGCCAAGAAAACGAAGATTGTCTGCACCATTGGACCAGCATCCGAGTCCCAGGAAACCCTCGAACGCCTGATCGCTAACGGTATGAACGTGGCTCGTCTGAACTTCTCCCATGGGGATTTTGAGAGTCACGCACGGATCATAAAGAACATTCGCGCCGCAGCGGCGGCGGTAGCCGGCCGCGTAGCAATCATGGGCGATCTGCCCGGCCCCAAGATGCGCGTTGGCCATCTGGCCCGGGATTCGGTTCAGTTGGAGCGCGGTCAATCCTTTATTCTTCAGACCGAAGAGATAGAGGGGGACGCCCACCGCGTTTCGATGAGCTTTGCGGGCTTGCCCAAGGCCGTAACGCCAGGCGATAGGATCTTCCTCAACGATGGCTTTATCAAGCTCAGGGTAGAGGAGGTGAGAGGCCAGGAAGTCCACTGCAAAGTCCTGGTAGGCGGGGAACTGCGTTCTCGCAAGGGCGTTAACCTGCCCGGGATTGACTTGGGTATCAGTGCATTTACCGATCGCGACCGAGAGTTCGTGAAGTTTGCCGCTGAACAAAGGCTGCATGCCATCAGCCAATCCTTTGTCGAGGGAGCGGACGATATTACCGCCGTGCGCGAAGCAGGGGCGGCCATAGGGTATGAACCCTTTATCATCGCCAAGATCGAACGCGCCCGCGCCGTCGAAAACCTGAGCGATATTCTAGAGAGCACGGACGGAATTATGGTCGCCCGCGGTGACCTGGGTGTGGAGATTCCCATTGAGGAAATTGCCATGACCCAGAAGCACATCATCGGCCAGGCAAACTTGTATGGGAAACCAGTTATTACTGCCACCCATATGCTCGAATCGATGGTAAAACACCAGCGCCCCACCCGCGCTGAGGCCACGGATGTGGCCAACGCTATCTTGGATGGCACGGACTGCGTTATGCTCTCCGAGGAAACGGCGATGGGGAACTATCCCGAGCAGGCGGTGGACACTATGGCCCGCATCGCTGAGGTAACCGAGCCCTATGCCAATACGCGTGATGTCGCCGAAATCCTCAAAGCGGCCGACGCCAGCGACGCGATCAGCACGGAGGACCTTGTCTCTCTGAGTATCTATGTCAGCGCGGAGGTGCTAAAACCTTGTGTCGTGTTTACCCCCACCCTGAGTGGTGCTACCGCCAGGCGCGTAACTCGCTTTCG
>JAUVPY010000407.1 GCA_030598425.1 Anaerolineae bacterium | reverse complement strand
TGGTCGTCCCCGAGATGGAGAAGGCCCTGGCCATCAACAGCAAGGTGGTCCAGATCGGTCGCGCGGCGCAGCGGGTGCCGATGTACCTGGAGAGCTTCCAGGTTCGCCGGGCACAGGCCTTTGGCGCGCAGGGACACTCCGGCCACGAGAATTTCCCCAATGTAATTCGCCTGGTGGCCTCCGGGCGGCTGGATCTGAGCCCGATCGTCACCGCTCGCTATGGCCTGGAAGACACGGTGGAAGCCATCAGGAAGTCTATCGAGCGCGCTGATGGCAAGATTATGGTGCTTCCCAACTGATATGGCCAAGGAGTCAGGGAATCGGGGAATCGGGCGAACCGCTGGCGTATCCTTGGTCTTGGTTGCCCGATTTCTGTTTTGGTTGTGCGGGAGCAGATTTTGCCGGTGCTTGAATAGTCATTGGTGATTTGCTTCTTGCACACGTGTGCAGAATTCGCCAGAAAGCCCTTGACTTATCGCGATTCCTGTGATATACTTCCTGCACACGTGTGCAAGATTCTCCGTAATATTTCTCTGTTGCGTATGTCTGCGGTTGTAGCTCAGCTACAAGATAGATCGATTACCACCATAGTACTGCCTCTATTACTGTCACATCATCCCATCGTAGTATAGACTATTTGATTGATTGGCCTCTACCTGACAAATAACATAGCAAGAAACCTGCCAGACCTGAAACGAACTAAGGTAAGTGTACCCGAAGCGCAGTAAGGAGCTGGGATTGTCCTCTTGAAGCCCATTTGCCCCAAGACGTTGAAAGGAAGGTACGATGAAGTACGGGGTCTGCAACTGGATTTTCGGCGCCGAAGATCTGGTGTCCACCGCGGCTTTTCTAGCCGAGGCGGGGTTCGACGGAGTCGAGCTAGAGGGTGGCCTCCGACGATACCAGGCTGACGAGGTCAACAGCATTCTGGGCGACAATGGTCTGGCCGTCCTCTCTCTGACGCCGGAGGATGTAGACTTGGCTCATCCTGAGGCCCGGGTCAGAAAGGAGGCGGTAGACTACTACTTACGCTTGCTCGATTTCGCCGCAGCCGTAGGAGCCCCAGTGGTAAGTTGTCACGGCGCGGTCGGCCGCGTTCGGGCGCTGGCCGGGTACGAGGAAGAGTACCAGCATTTCGTCAGCGGAGTGCGGCACATCGCTACCCGGGCGGGGGAGTTAAACCTACGCTTGGCGATGGAAGTACTCAACCGCTATGAGTCTCACCTTCTAAACACAGCAACCCAAGCGGTGGAGTTCGTTGAGGAAGTGGGCGCCCCTAACGTTGGCATTTTGTTAGATGCTTATCATATGAACATTGAAGAGGCGGATCCTGCTGGGGCCATATTAGACGCAGGAGGACGCCTCTTTTTGTTCCATGCTGCCGACTCCAACCGCCAGGCGGTGGGCCGCGGCCACAGCGATTTCTTGGCACTGACCCGAGCTTTGGGGCGAGCGGGTTACCCCGGTGATGTGATTCTCGAGTGCACTTCGACCGGCCCAGATCCATTCACGCCGATAAAGGGAGAGGGTTGGTTGGCCGAGGTGAGGCAGTTTACGAAGGAGTCACTACGTCTGCTAAAGGGTTATGCAGACCTGGCGCAACCACCTGGGAAGGATGATTGCTGATCCGAACATAACTATCTAAACTTCTTTGCGCTCCATGGAAGTCCGAATTTGTTTAGTTTCATATTGTTCGGATCAGTAAGACCAATGCGGACATCTGAATCCGCCTGAGCCGCATCCAGAGGCTCGTGACACGAGAGGAGAACCAATTTGAGTACTGCAACTGCTGGACGATCTGAGAGACCGGCCATGGACAGACTCATGCACCTACGCGAAAGGCTGGGGGAATCTCCAGAAATCGTAGCCCTTGTCACGTTATTGGTGGTGTTCATTTTCTTCGCCTTGGCCGCCCCGAACTTCCTCACCGCCTATGCCCTTTCCAACATCCTGACCTTTGCCAGTGTATTTGGCATTGTGGTCGTAGGGGTCGCTTTCCTGATGATATCCGGCGAATTCGATCTGTCAGTCGGCTCAGTCCTGGCGGTGGGGGGATATGTTTATCTGCTGAGTCTGCTGGCCGGTGCTCATCCGCTGCTGGGCATGTTGCTAGCTCTGGTGATATGTGCATTCTTAGGGCTAATCAACGGCTTAATTGTGGTTCTGACGGGGATTCCGTCCTTTATTGCAACCTTAGGGACCTTGCTGGCCTATCGGGGTATCGTCCGTGCCATGGGTGGTGGGCAAAGCACCGCCTACACCCCAGAGACCAAGCCTGTGTTGTTTACGTTCTTGAATGCTTATATCACGCCGATTAACCAGTTGTTCGAGCCCGCCGGCACCTTCAGAGTCTCGAGCCTGTGGTTCACCGGATTGGTCATCGTGATGTCGGTGGTGTTGATGCGCACCCGCCATGGCAACTGGACGTTTGCCGTCGGTGGCAATCCTGGCGCAGCCCTGTCGCAAGGCGTTAACGTAAAAAGAATCAAACTGATTAATTTCGTGCAATCGAGCTTTTTCGCCGGATTGGCTGGCGTAATTCTGTTCGCTCAAAGATCGGCCATGAACGAATTGATCGGTCAGGGCTTGGAACTCACTGCCGTGGCTGCCGCCGTGATAGGTGGCGTCTCGCTGTCGGGCGGGTCCGGCACCATCATTGGCGCCGCCCTGGGCATGTTGCTTTTATCTATGTTAGAGCAGGGGTTGGTGTTGATGGGGGTGACGAATGAAGTCTTCCGAGGGGTAGTGGGTGTCATGGTCATTGTCTCTGTAGTCTTCAACACCTATCTTAAGCGATAAAAAAGGTAGGTTAGAAGAAATCAATTCTAGGTGGAAGGGGGTGATCAGATCAACTGATGGTTTCGATGTGGGCCAGTGGGCTGTGGCCAGTCCTTGAGCTGAACGGCTCATACAAGTAAGAGAGGAGGTATGGAAGCCAAAATTAGATTATCAAATTGACCGACCGATTTTCATATGTTTGCCCATTAAGGAGGGAAAAACGATGAAGAAGCATCTACTAATACTTGTTCTATTGACCGCCTTCGCTCTGATTTCCGCCAGTTGTGTCGCACCTACTACTCCTCCCCAGCCAGTGGCAGAAGAGGAAGTAGCCGAAGAGCCAGCAGCAGAGGCAGTAGAAGAGGAGGTAGCGGAGGAAGCCGAGGAGGTGGCTGCCGAGCCAGAAGTTCAAGACGACCGCGAGCCAGTGGACATTATTCTGGTGTCGCATGGGGCTTGCGCCTGGGACGCATTCTGGTGTGTTGTTGAGCAGGGTAACAAGGACGCCGCACGCGACTTGGGTGTCAATCTGACGATTATCTCGCCGCCTGCATTCGATCCGGAACAGACTGCCCAAGACATCGATAAGGCCCTGGCTGCCAATCCAGACGGCCTGGGGGTGACGGTGACCGACGGGGTGCTGTACGAGGAGCCGATGTTACGAGCTATCGAGAGCGGGGTTCCGGTCATCGCTTACAACGCTGCCGATTGGCGGCCGCGTGAAGAGCGTATCCCCTACCTGACTTACATAGGCCAAGATGAGTATGAGGGTGGCCTTGCAGCTGGTCGCAGATTGGTCGACGCCTACGGAGGCAC
>JAUVPY010000432.1 GCA_030598425.1 Anaerolineae bacterium | reverse complement strand
CCGTTTCGCTCCTAGCAGATTATGCTGTCACCACTCGAATTGCGGACCTGCCTCCAGAGGTTATCGATCACGCACGGGTGGTTCTGCTCGACACGATGGGGGTCATTCTGGGTGGTTCGATAGAACCGGAGGCCTCGGCACTGGCGCACCGACTGGGACGGCAAAACGGTGGACCGAGCACTATCATCGGGCATGCGCTCTGGGCTAGTCCGGTAAATGCCGCCTTGGCAAACGGCACTGCAGGTACATGGCTTGACTACGATTCGGGACACAGACCACCGCCGGGAAAACCCCTTTTGCCAGCCGCGCATCCTCCAGTTCACTTAGTTCCAGCCACGCTGGCGGTTGGCGAAGCGATGGCGGCCTCAGGGGCTGAGATCCTTGCAGCTTTGGTTGTGGGCTATGATGCCGGTGCGCGGATCGGCATGGCCAGCCGGCTCAGGGGCCAGATTCATCCTCACGGCACCCATCACAATGTGGGGGCCGCTGTAGCGGCAGCACGGCTGAAGGGGTTTGACAGAGAGCGAATGGAGTCCACCATCGGCCTTGCTGCCCATCTTTCCCTCATGCCGTCCTTCGAGAATGCTTACCAAGGCCGCACGGTGCGCAATACTTACGCTGGAGTCGGTGCAGCAGTGGGTATTTTGGCAACAGAACTGGCAGTAGCCGGGTTTACACCTGAGCGTAACGCTATTGGTTCGATATATGGAAGCATCCTCTCTCCTTGGTTAGATCCGGCACGGATTACAGAAGACCTAGGCCAGCGGTTCGAGATCACCCAAGGCTTTATCAAACCTTATCCCATGTGTAGATTTGGCCACCCAGCAGTCGAGGCGGCAGAAGCACTGGTTCGCCGATATCATATCCTTCCGGAGGAGATTGAAACAGTAGAAGTCCGAACATTTGATTGGGCTGCAACCTTGGACGATCCAGCGCCGAAAACAGACCTAGGGGCCAAATTTTCCATCCCATGGGCGGTGGCTTGTATGTTGGTGCGGAAGTCGGCTGGGCCGACCGACTTTAAGGAGGAAGCGCTTGTTGATACCGAGGTGAGTGCAGTTGCCGCACGGGTAACAGTAAGGGAGGACCCGAAGTATACATCCATGACACCGGCAAAGCGGCCCGCGAGCGTCACCGTGCGGACCAAGAAAGGCAGTATTCTCTCCTGGGAAGTAGAGCGCAGTGCTGGGGGTCCCGACGCACCATGGCCCATGGAAAAGGTGCAAGACAAGTTCCGGTCCCTTGCTGACGCGCTGATTGGTCCCGAAAAAGCCCTTGCCGTGGTTGACTTAGTGACGGAACTCCATGGGTTGTCAGACATTCGTGGGCTGACGAGGCTTTTGGTGCCTACCGGCTCCATTTGAGATTGACAACTACCAAGTAAGCCAAAGGGGCTGAATACGATGGTGGAAGGAGAAACGGCTGTGGCCGATCTCATCAATACCCTCACAAGGCTGGCAACCTCTATTTCCTTGGAGCGTCTCCCCTCATCGGTGGTTCAGGAAGGCCGGCGGACACTTGTGGACACTGTTGGGGTGATCTTAGCCGGAGCCGCTGAGCCCCCAGCCCATTCCCTTGCAGGACAGATGGCTAAAGACTCAGTGGGGCAAACTAGCACGATCTTGGGCAGCGGGGATCGTGCTGACACCGTGTGGGCGGCACTCGCCAACGCCACTGCTGGCGTGTGGCACGAATTCGATCCAGGAAATCGTTTTGTGGGCGGCCACCCGGCTATCTATGTCGTCTCCGCCGGGCTGGCGGTGGCCGAACGGGAGGGCTCCTCGGGTAGACGCCTGTTGGAAGCGATTATTGCTGGATACGAGGTTGGGGCTCGGGTAGGTCTCGGGACCACCTTACGGCCTGGAATGGATCCTCATGGCTCGTGGCCCGTTGTGGGTGCTGCAACCACAGCAGGTTTGCTAATGGGCTACGATAACGCAGATCTTCGGCAGACGATTAACCTATCGACAACGCTTAATTTGGCCACTTCGTGTGTGGCAGGCTACGAAGGCGCTACCATTCGCAATGTCTATGCCGGCTTCGGTGCTGCCATGGGCGTTTTCTCTGCCGACCTAGTGCGGGATGGATTCACTGCAGAGCGGGATGGAATTAGCACGGTTTTCGGCAGCATTGCCGGGGAATTCTTCGACGTGGAAAAGGCTCTAGGGGATATTGGTCGGCGATGGGAAATCACCCGAGGGTACCATAAGCTTTATGCTTGCGCCCGCTGTGTGCATCCTGCCCTTGATAGCTTAATTGCCATAACTAATGAGCATGATATTGCTCCAGAAGAGGTAGAAAGGATAGAGGTGCACACGTTTTCCATGGCAGCGACTATGAATAATATTGCGCCCGAAAATTCCTTTGCAGCAAAGTTTTCCATACCTCACGCGCTGGCATCGTACCTGGTCTTGAAAGATGCTGGCATTGCTGCTTACAGTGACTCGGCTGTAATGGACCCCTGCATACGCACCTTGGCAGCAAAGGTAGTGGTTCGAGTCAGCTGGGAATTAAACGCCTGCACGCCCGCTGAGCGGCCTGCAATTGTGCGGGTGGAGCTACGTGATGGCAGAGCGCTAGAACGGTCATCGAGACTTCCTATCGGTGAGTTCGACGCAGAACCTTTATCTGACGATGCGCTCAGTGGTAAGTTCATGAAATTGGCATTGGGCTCGCTTGAACCTGATAATGTAGAAATAATGCTCGACAAGTTGTGGCATATTGATACCGTGTTGGATATCAGTGAGTTCATCACCTTGTTTCGGCCGGACGAAGAATAAGCTGTGTTGAGCCTACTAGAAGTTGACTTAGTTTTGCTTTGTCCTGCTATGAAGATTACTCTATAGATTGTTGGCTAAATTTGAAGCAGCCCTCCTATTACTTGAAACATCGCGGTATATCTGCCACCACTAATTGCTCGAGAAGAGAATGCTGTGTGACCATTTTTTGGCAAGATTAGATCGGTTATCTGATTATAATTTAGAAGCTGGGTATGCAGCTTTCTGGCAATTCTTGATGTGAAGTCTTGTAACTAATCATTCAAAAAGGAGAAAAAATATGCCTCACTTAACTAGTAATGACGGAAAAAAGATTTGGTACGACATCATGGGGGATGGTGACCCTCTGGTTCTTATCGGGGGAAGCAGCCTTGTTCGTAGGCAATGGGACTTTATGTTGCCGATCCTTCAAGACCATTTCAAGGTAATCTTATATGACCAAAGAGGTGCAGGGCTTTCAGATAGGAGCCCTGTCGGCATAACTGTTGAGCAATGGGTTGACGACCTCAAGATGATTCTCGATGAGATTGGCGTAGAAAAGACCCACATCTTTGGCACCTCTAATGGTTCCTTTATCGTAATTCGGTT